>NZ_JBFRSN010000049.1:0-20797 GCF_041473595.1 Vibrio sp. 10N.222.46.A1 | reverse complement strand
TATGTCAGGTGATAGAAAACGTGGCTTCCTTCGCCCTGAAGAAGATAATACGGTTGCCCAACCTCAGAAATGGGGGCTGCCTGACTATACCTCTGATGTGAACAAACAAGCCAAAGAAACGGCTTTTAACTACGATCCTGGCTGGATGCCAACGGTTGAAGAAGCCATTGAAGACGAAGAGCTGGTTCTAACTGAAGACCAAATCGAACTGATCAAGCAAGGCGCTTATCAGGAAGGGCTTCATCAAGGACAAGAGGCTGGCTTTAAACAGGGCTACGAAAAAGGCAAAGACGAAGGGTTTGCCGCAGGTCACGAAGAGGGTAACGAAGCCGGCAAACTTGAAGGCGTTACTGCTGGTCAAGAGTACATTCAGCAGCAAGTCGCCATCTTTATGGGGCTAGCCAACCAGTTCGCTCAGCCATTAGAGCTGATGAATGCTCAGGTAGAGAAGCAACTGGTGGACATGGTGTTGACTATGGTCAAAGAAGTGGTTCATGTTGAAGTGCAAACCAACCCACAAATCATACTAGATACCGTGAAAGAATCGGTAGAGTCATTGCCAATCTCAGGTCACGCGATCACATTGAAGCTAAACCCTGAAGACGTTGCAATAATACGCTCAGCGTATGGCGAAACGGAATTGGACTCTCGCAATTGGACGTTGGTATCAGAGCCTGCACTCAATCGCGGCGACGTACAAATTGAAGCGGGTGAATCGAGTGTTAACTACCGCATGGAAGAGCGCGTGAAGAACGTCATTCAAAGCTTCTGTGGTGTAAATCGTCATCAAGGTCATGAGTAATGCTTGAGTTAGCGAACCGTCTTAGCCAATACAAAGTCGAGGGGCTAAAGTCGCGACCAATTGCTTCAGGCAAACTAGTTCGTGTTGTTGGACTAACGCTTGAAGCTACCGGCTGCAAAGCGCCAATTGGCAGCTTATGCTTAGTAGAGACTATGTCTGGTCAGATGGAAGCTGAAGTGGTTGGCTTTTCTGGCGATAACCTGTTTTTGATGCCAAGTGAACAAATTACTGGGATCTTACCAGGCGCTCGCGTGACACCGATGACGTCGGAAAGCGGTATCCCTGTTGGAATGGAGTTGCTTGGTCGTGTTATCGATGGCGTAGGTAATCCGCTCGACGGTTTAGGTCCAATCTATACCGAGCAACGCGCTTCCTTTAATGCTGAGCCAATCAATCCTTTAGCTCGTAAACCTATCTCTGAGCCACTTGATGTTGGCTTAAAAGCGATTAATGGCTTACTAACGGTGGGCAAAGGGCAGCGTATCGGCCTGTTTGCGGGCTCCGGTGTGGGTAAGTCGGTTACGCTTGGGATGATGACTCGTGGTACAACCGCGCAAGTGGTCGTGGTGGGGTTGATTGGTGAGCGTGGACGAGAAGTAAAAGAATTTATTGAAGAGATCCTTGGCGAAGATGGTCGTAAGCGTTCTGTTGTGGTCGCCGCTCCTGCGGATTCGTCTCCATTGATGCGTTTAAAAGGCTGTCAAACCGCACTGGCTGTAGCTGAGTATTTCCGAGACCAAGGTCTAGATGTTTTACTACTGATGGACTCATTGACTCGTTTCGCTCAGGCGCAGCGTGAAATCGCTCTGTCTGTGGGTGAGCCGCCAGCAACCAAAGGCTATCCGCCGTCTGTGTTTGCCAAGCTTCCTGCGCTGGTGGAGCGAGCAGGTAATGGTAACGATGAACAAGGTTCTATCACTGCTTTCTTTACCGTGTTAACAGAAGGTGATGATTTACAAGACCCTATTGCCGATGCATCGCGAGCGATTCTTGATGGTCACATTGTTTTATCTCGTGAGATGGCTGATGCTGGTCACTATCCCGCGATTGATGTTGAGAAATCCGTCAGTCGTGTTATGCCTCAAATCACCACCGAAGAACATGTCTTGATGTCGAAAGCCGTTAGACAAGTGCTGTCTATATGCCGGAAAAATCAAGATTTGGTTTCGATTGGTGCTTACAAGCCGGGAACAGACCCTGCAATCGACAGTGCTTTCACTTTGAAACCGAGGTTGGACGAGTACTTACAACAGAAAATGAAAGAAACGGTTCCCTATGATATGTGCGTCAACATGTTAAAGCATGTGTTAGGCGGTTAGGTCGTGTTGAATAAGGTCAATCATGGATAACGCGTTAGAATTTCTTCTCGATCAAGCGAAAGACCAAGAGAACCAAGCTGTATTGGCGCTGAATCAAGCGAATGTCGAGCTGCAGGGTTACTACGAACAGGTCGAACAGATTGAAAAATATCGACTTGATTACTGCCAGCAACTTGTTGACCGAGGTAAGGCCGGATTAACGGCTAGCCAATATGGTCACTTAAACCGTTTCTTAACGCAATTAGATGAAACGCTCTCTAAGCAGAGAGAAGCGGAACACCACTTTAAAAATCAGGTCGATAACTGCCAAAACTATTGGATGGAGTTACGAAAAAAGCGTAAATCCTACGAATGGTTGATGGAGAAAAAGCAGAAAGAAAAAGCAAAGCTGCAAGATCAAAGAGAGCAAAAGCAAATGGATGAGTTCTCGACTCTGTTATATAGCCGAAAGAAGATTTGAACCTAATTCGCGAATGACGCAAGTGTTGCTCTGCAGATGGCAGACTTAAAACTTATAGGCATGTTTCTTGCTCTGTTTTATATCAAATTGCGAGTTATGCTCACCAAAGGCATAAAAAGCACCCGACTTTCTTTTTGTTGTCTGATTCAAGGCAGCAAAGCTAGTAGATAGAGCTTGTATATATGAATGTTAGTCTTTCCTCAAATTCAGCGACCAACAAAACGTCATCGTTGTTGGACTCCGGTTCTGCCTCTTCAAAGGTAGAAGAAACTGGAGACTCTAAAGGTTTCTTTGAGTCTTTCAAAGAAGCACTAGGCTTTGAAGAAAGTGACAGTAAAGTCGCAGCAAAAGACACAGAAAGCACCGCGAAGCCTGATGCTAAACAGGCCTCTACCGAAGGTGAAGCGTCAGCCGAAGCGAACAAAGGTGATTCAGCTGAATCAAAGGCTACTGACGAAGTAAGCGAAGCGCAAAGCAAGCAAGCAGCTTCAGAAGTAGAAGGCGAGAAAGCTGCTGAGGAAACATCTGCAGAGGCTGTGTCTGGAACTGAGGCTAAGCTCAAAGCCAATTCGGGCACTGATAGCACTGTCGCTGATAAGGCGGATGGTAAAGATGCGCAGGTTACGACGAATGATTCTAAAGAACAGGTTGCTCAATCCCAAACTCAGGGTACATCAGCTGTAGATGGCTCTACGCAAGCATCGCAAGCTAATGCAGCGATGAATGAAGGCAATAAATTGCTTGGTCAATTGGATGAGGCAAACAAAACTCTAAATCAAGCGTCAAACGGCAAAGGCTTGCCTCAGCAAGGTCAGGTAGATAACGCCCAAGGTAATATCTCCGGTGCTTCAGTTGCAGTAGCCTCCGTTACGGATGAGGCGAGACAACAAACGAATGCAGCAATCCAAGAGAATAGTCTTGAGGTGGATTCTGAAATCGCTGTTCTTACCGGAGGTAAGGGGGTGTCTCAGCTGACTGATGATGAAATCCGACAGTTGATGGATAAAGGCGTCACTCCAGAACAAATTGAAGCCAGTATGAACCGAGAGCTGAGTCAAAAGAATGCGGCTAGCGCCGCGGTGGCCGAACAGAGCCAAGCGATCTCAGCTGCGGATATTGAACTCGCCAAGCAGGTTGATGCCCATACCAAAGCACTAAAACAATTGAATGGACAAATCGAATCAGAACAGTCTGTTGTCGATAGCTTGCTTAAGAAGCAACAAAGTGGTGCTAAGTTGACGGTTGATGAGCAAGCCGCTTTGGCTAAAGCGACCTCTAACTTAGACCTGTTGAATCAACAGCTCACTAACGTTCAACAACAAGCAACGGCTTTGCTAAATCAAGCTCCGGCTGTGAATAGCGCGTCTGGTGAACCCGCTGCTATTGATTGGGATAATACGGATTCAAGCGAAACTAAAGCTTTAGCTGCGGCGGCATCAACAGCAGCTGTAGCGACGGCTGCACAACAAGTGTCAGCGCAGGCCGCTTCTCAATCAACAAACAATGCTCTTACGGATAAGGCAGCAATGCTGCACGCCAACAATGCACATGCAGCCGCTCAACAAGCTAATGTTGCTTCACCTCAGCAGCAAGCAACGTTGGATCCAGCTTTAACCGCGCAAGGGATCGCGATGAATGCAGCGCCAGTCACTACAAAAGCAGGCTCTACTGATGCGCTTCTTAAAGCGGGCGCAGGTGCCGCGGCATTGTCTGGTTTGGGCAAAGCCGGTGCTAAAGAAGATTCTAAAGATTCGACCTTTGCTCAGCAGATAGCCTCGGCCGCTGGCGCACAAGGTACAGCTACGGTGGGTTCAGCACCTACGCGAGCTGAAATTCAAGCGGCTCAACAGGCACCTTTGCAACTCACTAAAGAGTTAGCGAACGACCAGGTGGCGGAAAAAGTCCAAATGATGATGTCTAAGAATCTCAAGAGCTTGGATATCCGTCTTGACCCACCAGAGTTGGGGCAGATGAAAATTCGCATGACCATGAATAATGACGTGGCGAACGTGCACTTTACTGTCGGTAGTCAACAAGCGAGAGAGGTTATTGAACAAACCTTACCTCGTTTGAGGGAGATGCTCGCTCAGCAAGGGATGCAGCTTGCTGAGTCTTCAGTCCAGCAACAGAATACTGGTCAGGGGCAAGACAGGTACAATAATGGCGAGCAACAATCAGGCTCTAACCGTATAAATGATGGTCAAGGTGATGAAAACCTTGATAGCAACAGCAATCTTGAATTGAATGTCACGTCAAAGCGTGATGGAATTAGTTATTATGCCTAGTATCAGGCTAAAACACTTAGCTAATAGAAAGAACCGTTAGTTTATAGAAGAACAGTTAGTTAATAGAAAGTACCGTTAGTTAATAGAAGAACAGGAAGTTAGAGCTGAATATGGCAGAAGAACAAGAAACACCGAAAGGAAAGAGTAAGCTCCTCATTATCGCTATCGCGGTTGTTGTGCTGTTACTTGGAGGTGGTGGTGCCGCATTTTTCTTAATGGGTTCCGATGATAAGGCTGAGGGTGCTGGGTCGTCAGCTGAGGTTCAACTCATGGGTGCCGATCCAGTGGTCTATGTTAATGTGCCTCAAGCTTTCTTATTTAACGTTACGGGCGATAAGAAAGATCGCTTAGTTCAGATAAAAGTACAGCTGATGGTACGTGGTATGAAGAATGAAGTTCTCGCTCGATACCACTCTCCACTTGTTGAAAGCGCACTACTTGCCACATTCGCTTCGGCGACGGTCGATCAATTACGATCTCCTGCCGGGAGAGTTGAACTGCGGAACAAGGCGACTGAAGATATTAAAGCAAGCTTAACTCAAGCTGTTGGCCAGCCGGTAATTGAAAAAGTGTTATTCACTGACTTTGTAATTCAATAGGTAATATGTGACCGATTTATTAAGCCAAGACGAAATTGATGCGCTATTACATGGCGTTGATGATGTTGAAGACGTTGAAGATGTCTTAGAAACCGAAAGTGACAATACGGTCAATTTTGATTTCTCATCACAAGATCGAATCGTTCGTGGTCGAATGCCGACCCTTGAACTTATTAACGAGCGTTTCGCACGCCATATGCGTATTAGCTTGTTTAATATGTTGCGTAAGACGGCTGAAGTGTCGATCAACGGCGTACAGATGATGAAATTTGGTGAGTACCAGAACACACTCTATGTACCCACAAGTTTAAACATGGTTCGCTTCCGCCCGTTAAAAGGTACTGCGCTAATCACGATGGAAGCTCGGCTAGTTTTCATTCTCGTAGAGAACTTTTTTGGTGGTGATGGTCGTTTTCACGCCAAGATTGAAGGTCGCGAATTTACACCAACAGAAAGACGAATTATTCAGTTACTACTGAAAATTGTTTTTGAAGACTACAAAGAAGCTTGGTCTCCCGTGATGGGCGTTGAGTTTGAATACTTGGACTCTGAAGTAAACCCAAGCATGGCTAACATTGTGAGTCCAACCGAAGTGATTGTTGTGAGTTCATTTCACATTGAAGTCGATGGCGGCGGCGGTGATTTCCATGTGGTTATGCCTTACTCAATGGTTGAGCCGATTCGTGAACTGCTGGATGCTGGTGTCCAATCAGATAAAATGGAAACCGACGTTCGTTGGAGCTCTGCATTGCGTGATGAAATCATGGATGTGCCAGTCAACTTCCGTGTCAATTTGCTCGAGCAAGATATCTCTTTGCGTGATTTGATGGAACTTCGTCCTGGGGATGTTATCCCGATGAATATGCCTGAGCATGCAACCATGTTTGTTGAAGAACTGCCGACCTATCGTGTTAAAATGGGCCGTTCTGGAGAGAAGCTCGCGGTACAGATTTCTGAAAAAATTGAAAGACCTCATGTGGTCAAAACCGATCTCGCCTTTCTTGGCAAAGACTTAATGTCTGAGTTGGAAAACAGCGAAGATGAAGAATAGCAAAGTAGATAAAAGTATAGGAATTGGTAATGGAACCTAGTGAAGATCAAAAGCTAGCAGACGAATGGGCTGCAGCACTTGGTGAAGACCCTTCAGCACCGTCAATCGATGTTGATGATGTTCTCGCGGCACCACTTGATGAGTTAACCGACTCATCGTCTCCAATTTCAGAAGATGAGCGTCGTAAGCTGGATACCATTATGGATATCCCAGTGACTATCTCAATGGAAGTCGGCCGCTCTCAAATTAGTATCCGTAACTTACTTCAATTGAACCAAGGTTCGGTTGTTGAGCTAGATAGAATTGCTGGTGAGTCACTTGACGTGATGGTTAACGGCACTCTGATTGCTCATGGAGAAGTGGTTGTGGTGAATGACAAATTTGGTATTCGTTTGACAGACGTTATTAGTCAAACAGAACGAATTAAGAAGTTGCGTTAATGGGCTTCTTGTCTCAAAGACTGGCGGGCTCTTCTCTCGGAATGACAGGTTTGTCTCGTAGAGTCTTGGGAGTAGGGCTACTTGCTACTCCTTCTATTGCCTTTGCGGCAACGCCTCCTTCTCTCGATTTAGCGACCACCTTTGGGTCGCTAATTTTCGTTATAGCCTTCATTTTATTTATTGCTTGGCTACTGAAGCGAATGCAAGTGCCTGCGATGTCGAATCAACAAGGTTTGGCTATTATTAGGCAAATTCCGGTAGGCACAAAAGAACGTATCGCTATTGTACAAGCGGGTGATGAACAGTTCTTGGTAGGCATTACCACACAATCGATTCAGCTGATCTCTAAGCTCGATAAACCTCTCACTCAGGAGATGCTGGAAAAAAGTACATTTTCAAGTCAGCTTTCCCAGCTAATAAAAAAAGATGCAAACAAGTAACGGATTTTTGAATCCATTTTACTTTTGCCATGCCGGATTTTTCCGTACGGTGAAAGTGTGGTTGGTTCAGCTCATCATATTCTGCTCTCTCGTATTTAGCGTGTCAGTATTTGCACAGGTTGAAGATGGCACTGTCATTCCTGCGAATACCGCTGGATCTGAGTCGGTCACCATCAGTACGATGCAGCAAGATCAAGCCAAATCGAAGACTATGACCACTGGTAGCTTAACCGGTAATGGTGGCGGCATACCTGCATTTACCATGACCACCAATGCCAATGGCGGTGAAGACTACTCGATTAACCTGCAAATTCTTGCGTTAATGACCATGCTTGGCTTCTTGCCGGCGATGGTTATTTTGATGACATCGTTCACCCGCATTGTGGTTGTGATGTCTATTTTGCGTCAGGCAATGGGTCTCCAACAAACACCTTCAAACCAAGTGATTATTGGCATTGCGATATTTCTGACCTTCTTCATCATGTCGCCAGTAATCAGTCAGGTCAATGAACAAGCTGTTCAGCCTTATTTGAATGAACAGATATCAGCGCGACAGGCGTTTGATGTTGCCCAAGGGCCGATTAAGTCTTTTATGCTTAAACAGACTCGAATCAAAGATCTTGAAACTTTTGTTGAGATATCCGGTGCGCAAGTAACTAACCCAGAAGATGTTTCAATGGCGGTTCTGATTCCTGCGTTTATCACGTCTGAATTGAAAACAGCTTTCCAGATAGGCTTTATGTTGTTCTTGCCGTTCCTAATTATCGACTTGGTGGTGGCATCAGTTTTGATGGCCATGGGTATGATGATGTTGTCACCAATGATTGTATCGTTGCCGTTTAAGTTGATGTTGTTCGTCCTTGTTGATGGTTGGAATTTGATACTCTCCACACTCGCCGGCAGTTTTGCCTTGTAGCTGGGGGAAGCATGAATCCTGAAATATTCGTAGATTTGTTCCAAGATGCCCTTTGGATGGTACTAATTATGGTGTGCGCCATAATTATTCCTAGCCTGCTGATTGGTTTGGTTGTGGCTGTTTTCCAAGCGGCTACTTCGATCAATGAACAAACTTTAAGTTTCCTACCACGTTTGATCGTGACGTTATTAGCGTTGATGATGTTTGCGCATTGGATGACCCAAATGATGATGGAGTTCTTTTTCGAACTCATCGAACGCTTGCCACAAGTTCTTTACTAAACCGATATGGAATACCCAACGAGCCTTGTACTAGAGTGGTTAGCCAATTATTTTTGGCCCTACACTCGCATCTCAGCCATGCTGATGGTGATGACAGTAACCGGTGCACGCTTTGTGTCGCCGCGTATTCGTCTGTATTTAGGTTTAGCGATCACCTTTGCGGTGATGCCTGCGATCCCCGCTGTTCCTAAAGAGATTGAACTGCTCTCTTTCCAAGGTTTCTTGACTGTATTTGAACAAATCGTGATTGGCGTTGCCATGGGGTTTGTCACCCAATTCATGATTCAAACTTTCGTGATGCTCGGCCAGATATTGGGTATGCAATCAAGCTTGGGTTTCGCCTCTATGGTGGATCCGGCTAACGGGCAAAACACGCCAGTACTGGGCCAGTTGTTTATGTTGCTAGCGACCATGTTTTTTTTGGAGACAGACGGTCACTTGAAAATGCTGCAGCTGGTGGTGTTCAGCTTTAAGACTTTGCCCATTGGCAGTGGAAGTTTGACCTCTGTTGATTATAGAGAGCTTGCTCTGTGGTTGGGTATCATGTTCAAAACAGCATTAGCAATGTCATTGTCTGGTATTATTGCGCTGCTGACGATTAACCTTTCGTTTGGTGTAATGACGCGTGCGGCACCTCAACTAAATATCTTTTCTTTGGGTTTCTCATTTGCGCTACTCGTGGGCCTATTGCTTTGTTGGTATATCCTTGGCGGCTTATTTAGTCACTATGAGTTATTCTGGATACAAACCGAACAACAGATATGTCGTCTAATCAGGTTAGAGTGCTAGGAGACTAAAATGGCAGAGTCAGACGGTCAAGAACGCACGGAAGACGCCACGCCCAAACGCTTGCAACAGGCCAAAGAGAAAGGGCAGGTTGCAAGGTCAAAAGAGTTAGCGTCGGCGTCGGTACTTATTGTTGGTGCGATTGCTTTAATGTGGTTTGGTGAATCGATGGCGAAAGCTTTGTTCGAAACAATGCAACGTCTGTTTTCTCTGAGTCGGGAAGAAGTTTTTGATACCACAAAACTCCTCGAAATTGCAGGTGGCGCATTAGTGAATCTATTGTTCCCGCTGTTCTTAATCCTGATAACCTTATTTGTTGCAGCCGTCATTGGTGCGGCGGGTGTCGGAGGAATTAATTTCTCTATGCAGGCGGCGATGCCTAAGGCGTCTAAGCTAAACCCACTCAGTGGTATTAAGCGTATGTTTGGTCTGCAGAGTTGGGTTGAACTGTTGAAATCTATCTTGAAAGTGGCACTTGTTTCGGGAATGGCCATCTATCTTATTCAAGCTTCTCAACACGATTTAATGCAACTGAGCATGGAGGTATACCCACAGAATATCTTCCACGCTTTAGATATCTTGCTTAATTTTATTCTGCTGATCAGCTGCTCTTTACTTATCGTGGTGGCGATTGATATCCCGTTCCAGATTTGGCAACACGCCGATCAGCTGAAGATGACCAAACAAGAAATTAAAGATGAACACAAAGATACTGAAGGTAAGCCTGAAGTTAAGGGCCGCATTCGTATGTTGCAAAGAGAAGCTGCCCAGCGCCGTATGATGGCTGACGTACCTCAAGCGGATGTGATTGTGACCAACCCGGAGCATTTCTCGGTGGCTCTACGCTATAAGCAGAATCAAGACAAAGCCCCCGTTGTAGTTGCGAAAGGTGTTGATCATATGGCAATGAAGATCCGTGAAATTGCCCGTGAAAATGACATCTATATTGTTCCTGCGCCACCATTGGCTAGGGCGCTTTATCACACTACCGAACTAGAACAACAAATTCCTGACGGTCTGTTTACAGCAGTTGCTCAAGTGCTTGCATATGTGTTTCAACTGAAACAGTACCGAAAACGAGGCGGAGAGAGGCCAAAACTCCAAGATTCTAATATGCCGATCCCACCTGATTTACGACATTAGATCAATTGCTTGAGCTCTGCTTGATGAACCCTGATAATAGCGGGCTAGCTAATCCTCTTTTTAGAGAGGCGATGGCAATAATTTGACGAAAAGTGTTGGTACAGTGTTTGCTATATCAACCCCGAATATTATAAGCCGATCATTAATAACCTTAGCATTGTAAATCTGAGTATTATAAGCCCAGTCATTATAAATCCTAGCGTTATAAATCCCGAGCATATAAAGCTTAGTATTATAAACCTGTGCATTTGAACCTATGCACTATAAACCATAGCAACATAGCTTAGACCTGAGCCTCAAATAGCTTAGTGAGATGGCTACAACATAGCGAAACTGTCTAGACTTATGAAATTCTCCCTGCCTTTTGCGGACAAGCTGCCTAAAATCCCTAATCGTGCGATGCCTGCAATTGGCGCACCCGTTATGGTACTTGCGACGCTCGCTATGGTGGTGTTGCCAATACCAGCCTTCTTGTTGGACATGTTCTTCACTTTCAACATTGCACTGTCCATGGTTGTGTTACTGGTTTCGGTTTATACCCGCAGGCCTTTGGACTTCGCTGCATTCCCGACCGTACTTCTGATTGCGACTCTACTTCGATTAGCTTTGAACGTTGCTTCGACACGTGTGGTATTGCTTCATGGTCACGAAGGTGGTGACGCGGCCGGTAACGTTATTGAAGCCTTCGGTAACGTGGTTATCGGCGGTAACTACGCGGTAGGTCTAGTGGTGTTTTTGATTTTGATGATCATCAACTTCATGGTTGTAACCAAAGGTGCGGGTCGTATTTCGGAAGTAAGTGCGCGTTTCACCCTAGATGCCCTACCGGGTAAACAGATGGCAATCGATGCCGACTTGAATGCGGGTTTGATCGACCAAGATCAGGCTCGTACTCGACGTTTTGAAGTGACCAAAGAGGCCGACTTCTACGGCTCGATGGACGGTGCATCTAAGTTTGTTAAAGGCGATGCAATAGCCGGTATCTTGATATTGTTCATCAACATCATTGGCGGCTTGAGTATCGGTATGGCTCAGTTTGACCTTGGTTTTGGTGAGGCCATCGAAATCTATACGCTACTGACTATCGGTGACGGTCTGGTTGCACAAATACCATCGCTGTTACTTTCTATTGCTGCGGCGATGATGGTAACGCGTCAAAATACTGATGAAGACATGGGCGAACAACTTGTCTTCCAAATGTTCGATAATCCTAAAGCCCTAATGATCACCGCTGCTATCCTCGGCATCATGGGTATTGTTCCTGGTATGCCACATTTCTCCTTCTTGAGCCTTGCTGTGGTTGCTGGGGCTGGGGCTTACTTTATCGATAAAAAGAACAAGGCAAAGGTAGAAGAGAAAAATCTACCTGCAACCGCTAATGCCAATGGTGATAAGCCCGCATCGCAAAAAGAACTGTCTTGGGATGATGTTCAACCGGTAGATATTATTGGTCTCGAAGTGGGGTACCGCTTGATTCCTTTGGTCGATAGAGACCAAGGTGGTGAATTGCTTGAGCGCGTGAAAGGTGTACGGAAAAAGCTGTCTCAAGATTTTGGTTTCTTGATTCCAGCAGTACACATTCGCGATAATCTGGAACTGACACCAAACAGCTATCGAATTACCCTGATGGGGGTAGCGGTTGGTGAGGCTGAGATCAAGCCGGACATGGAGCTCGCGATTAACCCTGGCCAAGTCTATGGGATGATAGATGGAGAGCCGACGATTGACCCTGCCTTTGGCCTTGAAGCCGTCTGGATTCGTGAAGAGCAGCGTGAACACGCACAAGCCTTAGGTTATACGGTTGTAGACTCTTCAACCGTACTTGCCACACACCTTAGCCAGCAGTTAACGAATAACGCTTCACAGTTGATTGGCCACGAAGAAGTTCAAAACTTACTTGAGATGCTTAGCCGATCAACACCTAAGCTGGTGGAAGGTTTTGTACCGGATCAATTACAGCTTGGTGTGGTTGTGAAAGTTCTACAAAACCTACTGAATGAAGCGATTCCAATTCGTGATATTCGAACCATTGTCCAAACTTTGTCGGAGTACTCTTCTAAGAGTCAAGAACCTGACATATTAACTGCAGCTGTTCGTATCTCACTAAAACGACTAATTGTTCAAGAAATCAATGGTATAGAGCCAGAATTACCAGTTATAACCTTGATTCCTGAATTGGAACAAATCTTGCATCAAACCATGCAGGCATCCGGCGGAGAATCTGCTGGTATTGAACCTGGTTTAGCCGAACGTTTACAGACCTCACTCAGTAACGCGACACAAGAGCAAGAACTGAAAGGTGAGCCAGCGGTATTATTGACCTCTGGTGTTTTACGTTCGACTCTGGCTAAGTTCGTGAAAAACACGATCCCAAGCTTGAGAGTATTATCTTACCAAGAGATACCAGACGAAAAGCAGATACGTATAGTACAAGCTGTTGGTAATTAAGCCGCCTAATTAGAACGGACGATCGAATTGAAAATTAAACGATTTTTTGCAAAAGATATGCGAACAGCCCTGCTCCAAGTTAAAGAAGAACTTGGCTCAGAAGCGGTGATCATGTCTAACAAAAAGGTCGCAGGTGGTGTGGAAATTGTTGCCGCTATTGATGGCGATTCCAGCCCGTCGACAGCAAGTCCCAGACTCAATAAACCTCAGCAGCCTACGCAAAGCCAGTACACTCAAATGTCTGAGCCCAAATTGCCAACTGGGCGTCGTCAATTAGATGATGACAAGGTTAGCATCCAGCCGAATGCAGAAGGTGGACGCTCAATGACCAAGCGCTTTGCGAATATGCTAAAGCAATACAGTCATGGCGCCGACGATGATCAACAACATCGCGCTGAAAACGAAGACTCGTTATCAGCATTGCTCAATCGCCAGTCAAGTAACGGTCATCAACCTCAGAGTAGCCAGCATTCTAGCGGCACCCTTGACTCGGCCTTTGCTCGTGAAACGGGTTTATCTAAATTGATTGCCGAAGATCGCAGAGTAGAGCGTCCAGCACCTCGCTTAGATCCTACCCGTTATGATCGTGGTCGTGAGAATGCTCAATCCAAAGGTTCAGATACTGAAATGGAAACGATGCGCGACGAGATGACTTCAATTCGTCGTTTGTTAGAGCACCAAGTCTCTGGACTCATGTGGCAAGAAGTCGAACGTCGCGAACCTTTGCGAGCGATGCTTATCAAGCGCCTAGAACGTATGGGTGTTTCGGCAGAACTCGCCGATCAAATGGCCTGTTACATTCCAGAAGACACAAAACCAGCACGAGCATGGAAAGCCTTGCTTGCTCTGGTCGCGGATCAAATCTCAGTAACACAAAAAGATATTTTAAAACGCGGCGGTATTGTGGCCTTACTTGGCCCGACTGGCGTAGGTAAAACAACAACCGTTGCTAAGCTCGCAGCCCGCGCAGCAATGGAGTACGGTGCAGACAACGTAGCGCTTGTGACAACGGACACATATCGCATAGGTGCACATGAGCAGTTATCGATTTATGGTCGAATTATGGGTTGTCCTGTAAGAGTTGCTAAAGATTCTAGTGAATTGGCCGATGTAATATATCAGTTACGTAATCGTCGCCTGATTCTAGTCGATACTGCAGGTATGGGGCAGCGAGATGTTCGCCTATCTGAGCAGTTAGACACATTGATGCAAGAGAGTGGTTCCGTTATCAATAGTTACCTTGTGTTACCCGCAACCGCGCAACGCAAAGTACTACAAGAAACCATTGAACACTTTAGAAGAATCCCGCTGTCGGGATGTATCCTGACGAAGCTGGACGAATCGCTTAGTTTGGGTGAGTTCATCAGTGTGGTAATACAAAATGCATTGCCAGTTGCTTATATAGCAAATGGTCAACGAGTTCCTGAAGATATCGTTATTGCTCAGCCAAAGTACATGATTGCTAAGGCCAATGAGTTATTAGAAAAATCGACAGAGAATGAACCTCATTACTGGAATAGCGATTCTGAAGGGCTCTAGGCGGCGGATAAATATGAATGAGAATATGATACACGATCAAGCTAGCGGCCTCCGTCGCTTAACCCAGCCTTCACTCACAAAAGTTATCGCTGTAACGGGTGGCAAGGGAGGCGTAGGTAAATCGAATGTAACGTTAGGTATGGCTATTTGTATGGCTCGCCAAGGCAAGAAAGTCATGGTACTGGATGCCGATTTAGGATTAGCTAACGTAGACATCATGCTCGGCATTCGTTCTAAACGAAATCTTGGGCATGTGTTGGCTGGCGAGTGTGAACTTAAGGATGCGATTGTCGAAGGGCCGCACGGAATTAAAATTATTCCAGCGACATCAGGCACACAAAGCATGACTGAACTTTCACACGCTCAACACGCTGGATTGATTCGTGCTTTTGGTTCGCTTGAAGACGAGATGGATATCTTATTGGTTGATACCGCAGCGGGTATATCCGATATGGTCATCAGCTTCTCAAGAGCTGCGCAGGACGTGGTTGTGGTGGTTTGTGATGAACCAACGTCGATTACTGATGCATATGCATTGATTAAGCTGTTGAGTCGAGAGCACCAAGTACAGCGATTCAAAATTGTTGCAAATATGGTCAGAAGCTATCGCGAAGGCCGAGAATTATTTGCAAAGTTGACTTTGGTCACAGAGCGCTTCTTGAATGTGAGCCTCGAACTCGTAGCATGTATTCCTTTAGATGATAAAGTACGTCAATCAGTTAAGAGACAGAAAATCGTAGTCGATGCGTTTCCTCGCTCTCCAGCTGCATTGGCAATCAGCTCTTTGGCTAATAAGGCATTGACCTGGCCAATACCAAAAACACCAAGCGGACACTTGGAGTTTTTTGTTGAAAGGCTGCTGAACCGTACTGAATTTATAGAGGAACCATTTGGTGAATAAAGCGCTTACTTACGATCAACATGCTAATCACAATAGCCAGCAGGCTTTTTTTGAGAAGTACTCTGTGTTGGTTAAGCGTATCGCTCATCATTTGTTGGGGCGATTACCGCCTAATGTATTAGTTGATGACTTGATTCAAGCCGGCATGATTGGCCTGATTGAAGCGCAACAGAACTATGATGGTACCAAAGGCGCAAGCTTTGAGACGTACGCAGGTATTCGAATTCGTGGGGCAATGTTGGATGACATTCGCCGCGGGGATTGGGTCCCGAGATCGGTTCATAAAAATAATCGAGAAATCAGTAGTGCAATCGCGGAATTAGAGGGCACTCTCAATCGCGATCCCAGTGATGCTGAGGTGGCAAAGCACATGGGGCTGAGTTTAGACCAGTATCACAGTGCTTTAACTGATATTAATTGCTCAAAATTGGTAGGGATAGAAGACTTAGGTGTCTCTGATGATGTAATATCTCCGAATGAAGATTCTCAAGATAATACGCCTTTTCAAGGGGTTGCAGATGAATCATTCCGCCAAGCTTTGATCGACTCGATAAAACAACTTCCGGAAAGGGAAGGCCTCGTGCTTTCGCTTTATTACGACGAAGAACTCAATTTAAAAGAGATTGGGGAAGTATTAGGTGTCAGCGAATCTCGTGTCAGCCAAATACTAAGCCAATCTATGCAGCGTTTACGCACTAAGTTAAGTGCTTGGACACAGAACGACTAACAACACTGATTTTATTCAGTGGAGGCTAATTTGAACAAAAACATGAAAATTCTCATTGTTGATGATTTTTCAACGATGCGCCGAATTGTTAAAAACCTACTTCGTGATTTAGGTTTCAACAACACTCAAGAAGCAGACGATGGCTTGACCGCGTTACCTATGCTGAAAAAAGGCGAATTTGATTTCGTGGTAACTGACTGGAACATGCCGGGTATGCAAGGTATTGATCTTCTAAAACACGTCCGTGCAGACGCTGAACTTAAGCACCTTCCAGTGCTTATGATCACAGCAGAAGCTAAGCGTGAGCAGATCATCGAAGCAGCGCAAGCGGGTGTTAATGGTTACATTGTGAAGCCGTTCACTGCCGCAACTCTAAAAGAGAAACTCGACAAGATTTTTGAGCGTTTATAAGCACTCATAATAACCTGTTTCAGGCGCTTCATAGAGAGACATTAACTTTTTTGTTTCCCGTTTACCTCTAAAGCTGAAGCGTCACAAACTATGCGGAGTAAGGCCGGACTCAGGATGATTTCATTAGAACAAGCAAAAAAATTAGTAGAGCTGCTTGAAAACGACGAGCAGCAAGGTGCTGATTCTCTTGTTAGAAGCATTTATGAAGATAATTTTAATCTTCAAGATAACCCAATGCTTCAAGAAATAGGCAGTCTGACTCGTGACCTCCATGATTCTTTGACACAATTCAACTTTGACGAGCGTATTAACGTTATCGCAAATGATGAAATCCCTGACGCCAGGGATCGCCTTCAATATGTCATTGATAAAACGGAAGTTGCGGCGAACAAAACGATGGACGCTGTCGATCGCTGTATGCCAATTGCAACTAATTTACACGAGTGTTTACTTCAAGTAAGGCCTCAATGGAATGAACTGATGCATGGCCGCATTGAGCTAGTAACATTCAAAGCTTTATGCCACCGCATTGATGGATTACTTGTCCAAGTAGAAGGTGATAGTACTGAACTACGTGGACAACTGACTGAAATCTTGATGGCTCAGGATTTCCAAGATTTAACTGGGCAGATTATTAGCAAAGTTATTACCTTGGTGAATGAGGTTGAAGGACGTCTGGTAGAGATTCTCACCGTATTCGGTGCGAATCAAATAGAACCAACACCAGAGACAGAGAAGAAGTCATCTATTGCTCCAGAGGGTCCGATCATGAACCCAGAAGCTCGTGAGGATGCTGTTGCATCTCAAGATGAAGTCGACGATTTGTTATCCAGTCTTGGATTTTAAAGGTAACGTATGAGCTACGATTTAGACGAAGATATTCTTCAGGACTTTTTAGTCGAAGCAGGAGAGATCCTCGAACTCCTATCAGAACAACTGGTAGAGCTAGAGAATAACCCTGACGACAAAGAACTACTAAACGCTATTTTCCGTGGTTTCCATACAGTAAAAGGTGGTGCTGGTTTCCTAGCATTGACCGAGCTGGTGGATACTTGTCATGGTGCTGAGAATGTGTTCGACATTCTAAGAAATGGCCAACGCAGTGTAACATCAGGACTGATGGATACGATGCTACAGGCTTTAGATACAGTCAATGTACAGTTTAAAGCCGTGCAAGATGAGGAAGCTTTAGTACCAGCAGACCAATCTTTACTGGATGAACTTCATCGCCTCTGTAAGCCAGAGTCTGAAGATGAAGTTGTGGCAGTAGAAGCTCCAGCACCGGTTATCTCTGAGCCTATCGTTGCAGCTCCTGAGCCTGTTATTGCTCAGGAACCTACTGTTGAAAGTACAAACATCAGTGCATCTTCCGTGGATGATATTTCTGAAGATGAATTTGAGCGTTTACTTGATGAACTTCACGGCAAGGGTGGTTCACCAACGACATCATCTGTAGACACACCAGCGCCAGCACCTGTGGCACCTCAGCCAGTTGCTGCGAGTGGTGACATTACTGACGACGAATTTGAAAAGTTGTTAGATGAGTTGCATGGTGCAGGTCAAAGCCCGACAGCTGCAAGCTCAACGCCACCACCACCTCCTCCAGTCGCTCCGGTAGCCAAAGCACCAGTAAAGTCTGAAGGCGATGACCTAATGACTGATGCTGAGTTTGAGAGTTTACTTGACCAGTTACACGGTTCAGGTAACGGCCCTTCAATTGAAGAGTTGGATGCTGCGACTAAGCCTGTACAAGCGAAGCCTGAGCCTGTTGCGCCGAAAGTCGCTCCTAAACCACAGCCTGCTCCTGTTGCTGTAAAAGCAGAGCCTAAGCCTAGCGTACCAGCAAAAGCTGAAGTTAAAGCGCCTGCGAAGAAGCAGCAAGCTGAAGCCACAGTTCGTGTTGATACATCAACACTGGATACCATCATGAACATGGTGGGTGAGCTAGTATTGGTTCGTAACCGCCTCGTTAGCTTAGGTTTAAACAGCAACGACGAAGAAATGTCGAAAGCTGTCTCTAACTTAGATGTTGTTACTGCTGACCTACAAGGTGCAGTAATGAAGACGCGTATGCAGCCGATCAAGAAAGTATTTGGTCGCTTCCCTCGCGTTGTCCGTGACCTTGCTCGTACCTTGAAGAAGGACATCGTTCTTGAAATGCGTGGCGAAGAAACGGATCTTGATAAAAACTTAGTAGAAGCACTTGCTGATCCCCTGATTCACTTGGTGAGAAACTCTGTCGATCATGGTATCGAAATGCCGGACGACCGTGTTGCTGCGGGTAAATCTAAAACCGGTAAAGTGATTCTGTCTGCCTCTCAAGAAGGCGATCACATTGAACTGGCTATCGTTGATGATGGCGGCGGTATGGACCCTGATAAGCTTCGTGCAATCGCGGTTAAGCGCGGTCTGATGGATGATGATGCAGCGTCTCGCCTAACAAATAAAGAGTGTTTCAATCTAATCTTTGCTCCTGGCTTTTCAAGTAAAGAAAAGATCTCAGATATCTCTGGCCGTGGTGTAGGTATGGACGTTGTGAAAACAGCGATCAACACACTGAATGGTTCTATTGATATCGATTCAGAGATGGGCCAAGGCACCAAGATAACCATTAAGGTTCCGTTGACACTTGCGATTCTACCAACCTTAATGGTCGGTGTTGCGGGTCACCCGTTCGCATTGCCACTGGCTTCTGTAAATGAAATCTTCCACCTAGACCTAAGCCGCACAAACGTGGTTGATGGCCAGCTAACGATCATCGTTCGCGATAAGTCTATTCCACTGTTCTACTTACAAAATTGGCTTACACCTAAAGAAGGTCTTGTTGAAGGACGTCAAGGTCATGGTCATGTTGTTATTGTGCAACTTGGTAGTCAACGTGTTGGTTTTGTTGTAGATGCGCTTATCGGCCAAGAAGAAGTGGTTATTAAGCCACTTGATAAGCTTCTTCAAGGCACGCCAGGAATGGCAGGTGCGACAATTACAAGTGACGGTCACATAGCATTGATTTTAGATGTGCCGGACTTGTTGAAGCAGTACGCAGCTGCATCAAGAATTTAACTTAAGGATAAATATGGCGATTAAAGTATTAGTCGTTGATGATTCGAGCTTCTTCCGTCGTAGAGTAAGCGAGATCATCAACTCGGAGGCTCGCCTAGAAGTCATCGATGTAGCAGTAAACGGTAAAGAAGCGGTTGAGAAAGCGAAAAAGCTAAGACCTGACGTAATTACCATGGACATCGAGATGCCTGTCATGGACGGTATTACTGCCGTTCGTGAAATTATGGCTGCGTCTCCGACGCCTATTTTGATGTTTTCATCGCTAACGCATGATGGTGCAAGAGCAACGTTAGATGCGTTAGATGCGGGTGCTCTAGATTTCTTACCTAAGAAATTTGAAGACATCGCTCGTAACCGTGACGATGCTGTCGCATTGCTTCAGCAGCGCGTGATTCAGATTGCTGCAAAACGCGCGTTTATGCGACGCACTCCTGTTGCGCCAAGAGCTACCGCAACAGCTACGGCGTCAACATCAGCGCCATTGCGCCAATCTATTTCAGCAACAGCCCCTGCTGCTAAACCAGCGGTTGCTTCAACCGCGAAATTCAGAGCTTCGGGTAAAAAGTATCAATTAACTGCAATTGGTACTTCTACTGGTGGGCCAGTTGCACTACAGAAAATTTTGACACGCATCCCTGCCAGCTACCCGCATCCGATTGTGTTAGTGCAGCATATGCCAGCAACGTTCACCGCTGCTTTTGCTAGCCGCTTGAATACCTTGTGTAAGATTGAAGTTCGTGAAGCTCAAGACGGAGACCTGTTGAAACCTGGGGTGGCTTATCTTGCTCCAGGCGGAAAGCAAATGATGATTGATGGTCGCCCGGGTTCGGCGCGTCTGAAGATTATCGATGGTGGTGACCGAATGAACTACAAGCCTTGTGTAGATGTCACTTTTGGTTCTGCAGCTAAGATCTACGGCGATAAAGTGTTGTCTATGATACTGACCGGTATGGGTGCTGATGGTCGAGAAGGTTCTCGCATGTTAAAAACAGCGGGTTCGACCATTTGGGCGCAAGACGAAGATAGTTGTGTTGTATATGGTATGCCTCAAGCTGTAGCAAAAGCTGGCATTTCTACTGAAGACCTACCTCTAGACCGCGTTGCGGAACGGATTTTGGTCGAAGTTGGGTTAGCTTAGGTAAATCGACATGATTGTTTGGAGTGTTGCAAACCAAAAAGGTGGCGTTGG
>NZ_JBFRSN010000048.1:0-27633 GCF_041473595.1 Vibrio sp. 10N.222.46.A1 | reverse complement strand
AATTATCAGAAGATCGTCTTCATTGGTGTGGCATTGGTTGCTATCTGCGCCTCTTCTGTAGTGATGATCGTCGGTGTTATCCCATTCCTTGGCCTTATCGTGCCGAATATCGTGTCGCTGATGATGGGCGATAACATGAAGAAGATTCTGCCTTGGACAGCCTATTGGGGCGTGATCTTGGTATTGGTTTGTGACTTGTTAGCTCGAATCGTCATCTTCCCTTATGAGATACCAATCTCGATGGTAATCAGCATCTTTGGTGGCTTGATTTTTATCTACCTAATCATGAGAGACAAGTCGAATGCGTGATTCAGTAAAAATTGCGATTCTGGCTATCGCGTCTTTGGGGATGGCGGCAGTATTTGTGGGGCAAGGACTTACGTGGGATAACTACGAGTTCTTCTTATCTTTGCGACTACCAAAACTGCTGTCGATTGTGTTGGCGGCGGTGGCGATCTCTGCATCGTCATTGGTGTTCCAAACCATCACTAATAATCGAATTCTAACCCCATCCATCTTGGGCTTTGACAGTCTGTATATGCTGGTTCAAACGGTGCTTCTGTTTGTGTTTGGCAGTACCAGTTTCTGGGTGATTGATTCAATCGCAAACTTTTCATTGTCTGTGACTGTGATGATCTTGTTCTCGTTTGCGCTGTTCCATTTTTACTTCAAGAGCAAGCGAAACAACGTATTTACACTGTTGTTGATTGGTATTGTGTGCGGCAGCGTATTCTCAAGCTTGGCTAACTTCCTTGCGATGTTGATTGACCCGAACGAGTTTGCCGTGCTGCAAAATGTGATGTTCGCGAGCTTCAATAACGTGAAAGGTGAACTGGTTTACCTCAGCCTTATTCCACTGGGTTTGAGCTTGCTTGGCCTGTGGTTGTTGGCTCCCAAGCTTGATGTGCTTTGGCTTGGTGTTGATAACGCGACAAGCTTGGGCGTTAACACCAAGCGATTGACTCAGATTACCTTAGTGATTGTGTCAGTGATGGTCGCAGTATCGACGGCTTTGGTTGGCCCTGTGCTGTTCTTTGGTTTAATCACCGTGAGCTTAGCTCGTCAGATATTCAAATCTTATCAACATCGTGTGCTTATCATCGCGAGCAGTTTGTTAGCGGTCGTTCTATTGGTTTCAGGCCAATGGTTCATTGAAAAAGTAATGGCGTTTGAAACCACTGTGAGCGTGATCATTAACTTGGTCGGCGGTTTGTATTTTATGTTCTTGTTGTTACGCACCAGAATTCAGTAAAGGTAATAAGTAGTGATTAAATTAACAGGTTTGAGTAAGAAGTATGGCAAGACACTTGTGGTGGATGATGCCAGTGCCATGTTCCCTAAAGGGGAAGTGACTTCTATCATTGGCCCAAATGGTGCGGGTAAAAGTACTCTGCTTTCTATGGCGAGTCGCTTAACCGAAAGTGATGCGGGCGAGGTCGTTATTGGCGATAAATTACTGGCTGAATGGGATACCAAAGAGCTTGCGAAGCACCTTGCTGTGTTAAGACAATCAAACAACATCAATATGCGATTTACGATTCGTGAGTTGGTCTGTTTTGGGCGTTTCCCACATTCTCAAGGTCGCTTGAAAGACGAAGATCATAAGATCGTCGATACGGCACTAGAGCACCTTGGCATTACCGATATCCAAAACAGATACCTTGATGAATTGAGTGGTGGTCAGCGTCAAATGGCGTTTATCGCGATGGTTGTGGCGCAAGATACGGATTATGTGTTCTTGGATGAGCCACTAAACAACCTAGATATTAAACACTCGGTTGAAATCATGCAGACGCTACGTCGCCTAGCGCATGAGTTTAATAAGGCGGTCGTTATCGTGATTCACGACATCAACTTTGCTTCTTGTTACTCAGATAACATTGTCGCGATGAAGAGGGGCCAAGTGGTTAAGTCGGGCAAGGTCTCTGAAGTGGTTGAAAAGTCAGTGATGGAGTCGATCTACGAGATCCCATTTGAGATTCGTGAGTTCGATGGTGTTCGAATCTGTATGTATTATTCAGGTCGTTAGGTTGCTGGTTCGCTAGGCTATTTGATTCTCTAATGACTTAAGTGAAAAGAGCTCCCGAGTGAGGAGTTCTTTTTGTCTTTGCCAGTTTGTATTTTGTTAATAAAAGGTCTGGATTCAAAAGTAATCTGTATAATTTCCTTTGTATTATAATGACTTAATCGACGTAATATTGACTGGTCATACTTCGACAAACGTTGGTTTGATGTCACTCGAAGATCTACTCTTCATTTTCAATAAACAATTGCTATTTTTTCTGATTAACCTCTAAAAATCGTTCTACACTATATTTATAACTGTTTGATTTTTATACGAGGTATCAATGAGTCGTAAACCCATAGTGTTAGTCGTAGATGACACCCCAAGCAATTTGGATGTGTTGACTGCAATACTTAAAGATACCTATCAAGTCAAAGTAGCAATTAACGGTACCATTGGCATCAAGATAGCCAAGATGGTGCCTCAGCCAGACCTCATTCTCCTCGATATCATGATGCCTGATATTGACGGTTATAAAGTTTGCAGACAGCTCAAAGAACAGCCCAACACCGCGCATATCCCCATTATCTTCGTTACTGCCAAAATTGGACCTGAAGCCGAAGTAAAAGGGCTCTCCTTGGGGGCTGTAGATTACCTAACCAAACCGATAACCCCTGCTATTGCACTCCAGCGTGTGAAAACGCATATCGCACTTTATGACCAACAACGCGCGTTGTTTAGTCAGGTAAAAGAGAAAACTCAAGAGATCAATCTCGGTAAGCTAGAAACACTGAACATACTGGGTAGAGCTGCTGAATTTAAAGACAATGAAACAGGCATGCACGTTAAGCGTATGAGTCACTACTGTGAAGTGCTAGCTAAAGCCTTGGGAATGACTGACGAAGATGCCGAGACGTTGCGTGATGCAGCACCAATGCATGATATTGGCAAGATTGGCATTCCCGATAGTGTGCTGCTAAAGCCTGGTAAGTTGGATGCCGGTGAGTGGAATACCATGCAGAAACACGTCGAGTACGGTGTTGAAATTCTTGGTAGGCAGAGTGATTCCAAACTGATGCGTATGGCGATTCAGGTGGCGCAATATCATCATGAGAAATGGGATGGCAGCGGTTACCCAAACCAGATCGCGGGTGAAGAAATTCCTTTGGTAGGAAGAATCGCTGCGGTGGCTGATGTGTTTGATGCCCTGACAGCAGAGCGTCCTTATAAGAAGGCTTGGAGTGTCGATGAGGCACTGAGCTTGTTTGAAGAACAGAAAGGCAAACATTTTGATCCAACTATCGTTGATCTGTTCTTTCTTAAGTTGCCCGAGATTCTTGCGATTAAAGAGAAGTTTAGCGATGAGTGATGGCTTGATGTTGTCACTAAATCGTTTTGTATTATCTCTTATCATTGGCTTATTGGTGTGGTCACTAGTCATTCGCAGTGTAAACGCGGCTGAAGTGACCGATGCTAAGTTAAACCAGTGGTTGGAAAACCAACCGACCATCACATTTATTGCGCTTTCCGACCATTACCCGTACTCATTCATCGATGACGACGGGCTGGTTTCTGGGATCATCAAAGATTGGACATTGGATCTTGAACAGCGTTTTGGTGTCCATGTTCGGTTTATCACAGTTAACTCGCGCGTCGAGGCCAAAGCGGCGTTAGTCGATGGGCGAGGCGACGTGTTCCCATTCCAACAGTTCGACCCAAGTGAAGGTGGACGTTTTCTTGCAAGTGATCCCTATATTCCTTATCAGGTGGCTGTGATAGTCCCTATCGACAAAAAACTCGATGGAAATCTAGATCAAAATAATAAACGCCGCATTGCGATGGTAAATGAAAACATAGACTTGGAGCGTGCAGGAGTGAGGTTGAGCTCTATCGAAAGAGTCGATTTTGAGAATGTTATTGATGCGGTGCGTGCGTTAGGGTCTGGTGATGTTGAAGGCATGGTCGGTGAACCTATCACCACTATGGATCTTGCGAAAAAGATTGGCGTTCATGATCTAGCGGTCAACTATGTTTTGGAGCATTGGAAAAAGTTAGAAGCGTCGATGGTGATTCGAAATGACGAACCAGAGCTACTGACGCTAATCAACAAACAAATTGAAACTTTTGACGTTGCAAATAAGAACCAGATTTTATCAAAGTGGCTAGATACCTCTCCTTATCGAGTGCCACTAAAAGGCGTATTTGGCTTTGGCAACCCTCCGTATATGTATCCAGACAGCACCGCGGTCGGGCTAGAACACGACATTATTCAACGTGCCCTTAATGATATGGGGTATAAGCTGGGTGACGTTGTCACTCTCCCTCCTAGTGCCGCTAGAAAGGCCATCGACAACAATAATTCTATTGCCTTTGTTTCTGGCGTTCAGTTTGATGATCCTAATGCTCATTTCCTAAGTGATAAAGTTCTTAATGTTGAGTTTGTTCCTGTTTCACTGACTCGCCGCAAGCTCAAACTTGAGTCTCAGAACGACCTATCACTAGGGGCGTTATTGTTCGACGAGACCTCACCAATTAAAAAGTCTGTTGAAGTACTGAAGGGTAAGTTAGACATTGGTCGTGTCGAAGATTACGAAGGTCTTGAATCGGCATTCTCACAATTGAGGGCTCAAAATGTTGACCTGTTAATGGTTGAACGAAGAGTTCTGGAGTGGTTTATCACCAATACTCGTTTTATTGAAATGGCAGAGCTAACGTTACATGACGAGTATAAAGTTGAGTATCCGATCTATGTTGACTTTAAGAGTGAGGAAATCAGAGACAGCTTCAATGCCGCGATTAACAACCTTAAACAGGCCGATGACGGTTTAAGCCAAATTATCGAGATGCAGGTTCAGAATGATCTAAGCCAAGTGCTTAAAAAGGCGAATATCATAGCGCAAATATCCGCGTATTTTATCGTCAATGACCGCTTTGAAGAGTTAACCGAAGTTTTTGAAATTTTCGATACGGACAGTTCATTTCAGGTGATCACTGCACAGGCGGATAATAGTAATCGTCCAATCAAATCTTGGTACATCGGTAACCTAGTTGATGAATATGGAGAGAAGAAAAACACCTCTCACTTTTCATCAGTCACCAAGGTCGCAAATTATCGAACCAAAGGAGGGAGCACCAATTCTGGTTCGATGACTTTCTACTTTGATGTTCAGTCGTTAGAGCGGAACCATGTTTATTTTCCATCAGTCGAACAATTTAGTTCATTCGGAGATGCGGCGAAACGCTATATTGCGGATGTTTATCAAGCGAGTAATTTGACAGGAGAGATCTTAAATCTAAGCCAAAAAGAGAGGAAGTGGATCAAAGACAATCCGGATGTTCGGATAGGTATCGATCCAAATTCGTTGCCTTATGAGGCGGTATCCAATACCGGTGAATACATCGGTATGATTGACGATTACCTAACGCTCATTGAGCAGAAAACAGGGTTAAGTATCAACCATGTAGACGTTGCAAGTTGGTCTGAGACCCGAAGCTTGGTTGATCATCATGAAGTAGAACTGGTCTCCGCAGCACAAGAGAACCGTTCGTTAGGAGACAACGTCAAAGCAGTCAAGAGCCTGTTTTCAAGCCGTTTAGCTATTGCATCGAGACGAGACATAAGTAGCTTGGTGCTTGAGGAAGCTGAAGGATGGAAAATCGGTATCTTGAAGAACGCAGCAAATACCGATGCGATTGTCGGGAAATACCCGAATATTGAATGGGTGAAAGTAGAATCCACTGAAGATGGGCTTAACCGACTGGATGATGAAACCCTAGATGGCATGATCGATACTGTCGAAGTCCTAAACTACCTCATTGATTCATTTGGTCATCGTGAGGTCGGAATTATCGGACGACTTGATTTTTTCCTTTCTCCAACCTTACACGTCATTAAGTCTGAACCTTTGCTTTATTCCATTGTGAATAAGGCGATTGAGAGCATTTCTGCTGAAGAACGTCAAAAGATATCGGCGAAGTGGGCAGCGCCAAAAGCGATAGAAAGAGTTGACTATGAATTGGTTTATACCATTTCAGGTTTTGCTTTGGTGATCGTTTTACTTATCGTTTTCTGGAATCGAAAACTCTCGAAACAAATAAGCATTGCCAATGATGCAACAGAGGCGCTTAAGAAGGCTCAGGAGCAGCTCTATAATATGCTTAACAGCTCTCCTATCGCCGCGAGTGTTGTGTTTGAAGAGAAAGTTCGTTATGCCAACGATACTGCGAAACGGCTGTTTGGGGTTGAAGGTCTTGATCTTGATTCTATCGATGTAGATTCTATTCATGACTCTTTATCCGTTCGGGATGATGTACATAAGGAGCTAATGCTCAATGGCAAGGTAGTAAACCGGGAGTTGGTGCTTAGAAAACCTGATGGAACCCGTTTCGTTGCGCTCGTCAGCTATTATTTGTTTGAGCTAGATGGCGAGATAGCCACGCTATTTTGGGCATTCGATATTTCAGAAATGAAGCGCCTTAATGAGCAATTAGAAGAAGAGAAACAGAGGGCCGATTTGGCGAGCCAAGCTAAATCGGAATTCTTAGCCAATATGAGCCATGAAATTAGAACGCCAATGAACGCTATTATTGGTTTGTCTTATCTGGCGATTGGCGAAATATCTAATCCGGTCGCTCGAAATTACATCGAGAAAGTGCACCGTTCGGGGCATTCACTGTTAAGCATCATTAATGACATCCTCGACTTCTCTAAGATAGAGGCGGGACAGCTTGTCATTGATAGCATCCCATTTGATCCCGTGACGACATTCCAAGATGTCATTGAGTTGATGGAACCCAAAGCGAATGAGAAGCAACTTAACTTGTCTATGTCGATAGATCCAGAGTTAAACACTCCGTTGATTGGTGACCCATTAAGGCTGTTCCAAGTAATACTTAACCTTGTTGGTAATGCGATTAAGTTTACGGAAACTGGCAGTGTCTCGTTAACTGTAGCCCTTGTTGAATCAGATGATAACAGTCTGACTATGAAGGTGATGGTGGCCGATACTGGCATAGGAATTTCTGATGAGAATCTACACAAGCTCTTTGAAGCATTTAGCCAAGCCGATAGTACAACCACGCGCCGATTCGGTGGCACAGGGTTAGGACTCAATATTAGTCAGAAATTGGTTCGTGCAATGGGTGGCCAAATTAGTGTTGGGAGTGTTTTCGGGCAAGGCAGCGAGTTTTCGTTTGTTCTAACATTGCCAAGATCAAGTGTTGAAGAATTGGCAGAGTTTAAAGCCCAAGAGCTGCAACTGGATTACCAGATAGAGTTCAAAGGTCAAAAGGTATTGCTCGTTGAAGATAATGAGTTAAATCAAGACTTAGCCTTGGCATTCTTCACCCGCTCTAATCTGAATGCCGACTTGGCAGAGAATGGAAAAGAGGCACTGGAGTTAGCTCAAAGCAACGAATACGAGATGATCTTTATGGATCTGCAAATGCCGATCATGGATGGTTTCGAATCTACACGTTTGATTCGTGAGTTTGATAAAGATGTACCAATTATTGCGATGTCGGCCAATGTGTTTGCTGATGCCAAACAGCGAGCGCGAGAGGCTGGAGTCACGGACTTCTTGGATAAGCCAATTATCATCGATAAAGCCACCTCTTTGATTACGAAATACATCGTGCCAGAGGTTCTGGTTGAAGGTAAAGCGTCATCAGAGTCGCCTTTAGTTAGGGTGCAAGATAGCAGCTCTAACAGTTCGACATTAAGCTCTGATACTCTGATGGTTCTCCCTGTTTTCTCATTGCCAAGGTTCGGTCAGCTGACTCATCATGATGTGAAACTTCAAGAGAAGATGCTTGGTAGATTCTGCCAAGGGGCGCCTGACATTATGTCGGATACCTTCGACAACCTAGTGCAAGATGAATGGGTGACGTTAGAGCGGAACCTACATACGTTAAAAAGCATGGCGGCTTCTATTGGCGGGTTGCAATTGGCTGAACAACTCGGTGGTCTTGAAAGCAAAGCGCATAACAAGGCGTGTGATGAGCAGGATCTTAAACAAGCTGAGCTTGGGTTAATCGAATTGATCAAAACGGTAGAGAGCAGCTTTGATGGCTCTGGTGCTCAAGGTGTTGAAACGGCATGTACTCAAGAAACTGAGGTGAGAAGCGCTGATGCATCGAATTCGCCTAATATCACTCAAGAGCAGCGTGCTAAGTTGTATTCGCTGTTGGATGCTTATGATAACGATGCGACCCAATACGTGACTGAATTACTGGCACAGTATCCATATTCAGCAGTTCTTAAAGATGTCCAAAGTGCGTTAGATAATTACGACTTTGAACGAGCCAAAGAGGTTCTGAGTGCTTCTGAGTAGCTGTCTTTTGAACATCACTCCAACATTAAAGCCTTTAGCTCTTGCTGCGAAATAACGAACTAGCTAAAGGCTTTACTTCTTTCTGTGTCTCGGATTAATTACTGACGTGTTGTTTGATTAGATCGATAAGGGTGTTGTATCTGTGCGGCAGTTTTCGATTTCTTTTCTGAACCAAATACAGTGTTTCTTCAACCTTCACTTTAGGTGGCACAACATGCAACTTCTCTTTGTCTGGAAAGTTTTCGACAGCCCCTGCGGGTAACACGGTGAACCCAAGCCCTTTTGATACGGGTAATAGAATTTGGTGGAGTTGATTAATGTAGCCAGACTTCGGGATCTCATTGATGTTGATGTTCGCTAAATCTTTATCTCCGCATAGGTCAAAATACAAAGACAGGTAATGAGCAGAGTCTGGATGGGCTATGAGGCCGATATTGTGCAGAGCTTCAGGGGTAATCTCTAAGTCAGCAAGACTATGATGGACGATTAAGCACAGCGCCTCATTACCAATAACTTGGCTCTGATAATAGCTGTCATTGGGTGAATGTCTGACGATTCCAATATCGGTGGTGCCTTGGATTAGGTCGTTCAATATCTTTTTGTTCGGTGCCGCTTCTAGGTTGATGCTCAGGTCTTGATGTTGCTGCTGCAGTTCAAGAAGCTTGGGATACAGACGCAAAGAGAGTGAACCCGAACAGGATAGATGACATTGCCCAGAATAAGGATTGTCGAAACTCAGAGATTCGAATAAATCTTCTTGGTCTTTTTCCAGTTTAAGAGCGTAGCGATACATAATCCGACCTTGTTCGGTCAGTTCGAAACTCTTATTTTCTCTCGATAACAAGTCACAGTTACAAGCTTGCTCAAGCTTTTTGATGTGTTGGCTAACGCCAGGCTGTGTCATATACAGCTTTTCTGCAGTTTGGGTGAAATGACCAACTTCAACCAGAGTCTTAAATGTATTGAGCCAAAGTGGATTAATCATACTCACCTTTAAATGCTAACGCCTATGGATAAAAAGGCTTATAAGTAACAGAGCCTGTGAATAACAAAGCCTATAAACAACAAAGCTTCTGAATAACACCAAATTATTATTATCTTAAGTAATGATAATTTCAACTCTAGAGCGTAAAGCAACGAAGATCAAAGCACCTTTGGCGGAATACACTTCGAAGTCGAGACTCGTGGCTCTTTAATTGAGTGCTTTGGTGAGTTCATTAAAAGTAACAAAGAGTTGCGACTTTGTTGATTTTTTGTTCTATTGACCAGCTGTGCCCATATTTAGGAACGAAGATGAATAGAAATGTTTGGCTGCTCTCACTGTGTCAGGCCTTGTTGATGACGGGCAACATATTACTGATCTCAGTGATTGGCTTGATAGGCAAACAGATTGCACCCAGTGTCAGCATGATTACTTTGCCTGTTGCGTTGCAGTTTTTAGGCTTAATGGCAGCCACTATTCCTGCATCTTTAATTTCAGGAAAATTAGGACGAAAACGAGGGTTTAGTATCGGCAATGTAGTTGGCATTACCGGAGCAAGCCTTGCGACTTACGCGTTATCTCAGCAACATTTCTATCTGTTTTGTTTCGCCACGTTTTTGCTTGGGATAGGTATTGGTTTTGGTACGCTTTATCGTTTTGCTGCAATCGAGGTGTGTGATGAAAATGCCCGTCATCGAGCGATATCTATCTCTATGGCTGGTGGCGTTTTAGCAGCGGTATTAGGGCCAAACTTGGCGATTATGTCGCAACAGTGGTCAGCAGATGGTTTGTATATTGGTGCTTTTGCTTCGCTGATCGGCCTAAACATCTTAGCTTTAGCCTTGTTACAAACCATTCAGTTTCCTAAGGTCTCTTTTAATAGTCAGGCTCCCAAAGCCGATCCTTTAAGTGTGATCGTTAAAGCGCCGAACTTTGTTGGCGCTGTGTTTGCGGCCATGGTTGCTTACGCCGTGATGAACATTTTGATGACGGCAACACCATTGGCGATGATTGGTTGCGGATTCGATTTTACTAAAGCTGCTGGTGTGATTGAGTGGCACGTATTGGGTATGTTTGTGCCTGCATTCTTTACGGGTTACCTCATCGAGAAGTTCGGTTCAAGAATGATGATCCTTGCAGGTGGCGTGTTATTTGTGATTGCTTCAGGCCAAGCTGGCTTTGATGCAGCTGCCTCTGGCTTTGCTTCCAATGGTTATGGTGAACACTCACCGGGCGGTTACTCACTTACCGCTGCACTCGTTTGTGAAGTGGTCATGACCATGGTGTTCCTATTCGTGATCATGGGCGCGACAGATTCGAAAGCACCTGCTGGATTTGCTCCTATCGCAATTGGTCTCTGTTTAACCTTAATCCACCTTATCAGTATCCCTGTAACGAACACCTCTGTTAACCCCGCTCGAAGTACCGGCGTGGCTGTATTTGTTGGTGATTGGGCTGTTTCTCAGTTATGGCTATTCTGGATTGCACCGATTATTGGTGCCGTGATTGGCGCAATGATATACAAAGCGGTGAGAGGTTCAGATTAAGCTCAGAGAAGTGTTTTGGAATAGAAACCTTTGAGAACCATAAAAGAAAAAGCCGCTTGGTGATGGTTCACCAAGCGGCTTTTTAGATTTTATGACGACCGAGTAACGAGTGTGAAAGCGTGGTGCCATCCACTAGCTCGAGCTCACCACCAACAGGAACACCATGGGCGATACGGCTAGCGTTCACTTCATGGGCATTACATAGCTCAGCAATGTAATGTGCTGTCGCCTCCCCTTCTACTGTCGGGTTAGTCGCTAAAATAACTTCAGTGATATCACCACGACGTAAGCGGTAATCCAAGACATCGAGACCGATGTCACTTGGACCAATACCATCAAGTGGTGAAAGATGCCCCATAAGCACAAAGTAACGACCGGAATATTGACCCGTTGCTTCAATGGCTGCGATGTCTGCAGGGCTCTCTACTACACAAATTTGACCGTTATCCTGACGTTTAGGATTGGTACAAATGTGGCAGGTCTCTTCTTCGGTAAAAGTACGGCACTCATTACAATGACCAATTTCTGTCATTGCTTGGCTAAGAGCTTCAGCCAACTGCAGGCCGCCTTTTCTATCGCGCTGTAACAAATGAAAGGCCATACGCTGCGCCGACTTGGGGCCAACCCCAGGTAGACAACGTAAGGCCTCCATCAAATGCTCCAGCATATGACTGGTACGCATATATAACCGTTCTGATTTTCAAGTAATGGCCAGTTCAACACAAACCACTACGAGAATTAACCTTTAAGAATGAGTTACTTAGAAAGGCATCTTCATACCTGGTGGAAGTTGCATTCCGCCAGTTACGCCAGCCATTTTCTCTTTTTGAGTTTCTTCAACGCGACGAGCGGCATCGTTGAAAGCAGCAGCGATAAGATCTTCAAGCATCTCTTTATCGTCTTCCATTAGGCTTTCATCGATATCAACACGGCGAACGCTGTGGCTACCAGTGATCGTTACTTTTACAAGGCCAGCACCTGACTCACCTGTAACTTCCATATTTGCGATTTCTTCTTGAAGCTTTTGCATGCGCTCTTGCATTTGCTGGGCTTGCTTCATCATGTTGCCCATACCGCCTTTACCAAACATGTTAATACTCTCTGGTCTAATTGGTTTATTAAAATTAATTAAGCTATACGTGCCTAAATGGGGGTTAAAACAGTGTGATTCAACCCCTCGGTGTTCAGTTCTCAGATTTGCTTATCTGGGATGATACGCCGGTCACTAAACGTGAAAAAGTTCTAAATAGGACGAACGCTGTCTCTGTCGAGTTCTGCAGCAAAACGTCTTTCAATAAACTGTACGTTGGCATCGTTTTCCAAAGCGGTAAACGCGTCTTTCAACTTACCTTGATACAATCTTTCTCGTAGTTCTAGTGGCGTTTCTCCACCTTCGCCGATTTCAACACTCAAATGACACTCTTCTCCTAACACGGTATTGAGCGACTGTAATAGTTCGCTCTGTGCGCGATCCGTATTCAAGTGAGCTTGGCTCGCTCTTAACGTTAAAGTGATTGATGTGTCGTTTTTAGCAAACACTGAGTTCAATGCTAACTGTTCAACAAGCTTGGCTGTCTCTAGCTTTTGAATCGTGGCGGACCATTCATCTTGAGCAATCGACTCTTGAAGCAATTTATCGACCATTTCTGGTGTCTTAATATGCTCTAACGCACGCTTGATCTGAGTAGGTGTAAGCTCTTTGCTCACCTCTTTCACTACAGGTTTAGACGGTTTCCAGCGATAAGGTTCATTATCGTTGGTCACATTTTCTGTCGAAGAGGCGGTTAAAGAAGCTGGCGACACCCGCTCAGAACCACCGTGTTGCTGAGCAACTCGGTCAAGAACTGAAGTTTTAGCTGGTGTCGCTTTAGCCTTTTTTGGCGCCGAACCTTTGTTTTCTGTTGCTGCACCACCTCTACGTTGAGAACGCAATTGGTGGCGTAAACCACTCACCGGTGAAGTTGCACGCGCGGGTTGCTCTTGCGAAACAGGAGGAGAAGAAGGCGCAGCGCTTGGCTGTTGAACCGGACTTTGGCCCTGATAATTCGTTTGTTGCAGCTGAGGCTGATCTGCACCGTAACTTGGACGCTCATCATAAGCAGGTGGTACATCATACTGGCTGTGTGGATAATCCTGTTCTGGATAACCTTGGTTGCCTGAGTGATCAACGTAACCTTGCGAATCTGAATATTGGCTCTGATTCTGCTGCGGTTGCTGTTGTGCCGACTGTTGCGGTATAGCTTGCTGCTGAAGCGCCTGTTGTTGCACTTGAGGCTGTGAAACCGCTGGAGACTGAACTGGCTGTCTCGGCTCTGGCACCGGCTGACTCATTGGCTGAGCAACACTCTGAACCTGGTTCTGAACCGGATTCTGAGCTGCAGGAGCTGGCGCTGGGCTTGTCGACTGAGTCGAGATTGCCGTAGCAACAGTTTGCTCAGCAGGCCTAAATGCCAACATACGCAGAACCACCATCTCAATACCAACACGAGCGGTTGGCGATAATGGCAAGTCTTGACGACCTTTTAACACTATCTGGTAGTAGAGTTGGATGTCTTGAGGGCTTAACGTTTTGCTCAGCAGTTCCAGCCTTTCAGCATCAGGCTGGGCCTTGTCTAAAGTAGACGGCAGAGCTTGATACATCGCCAAACGGTGTAATTGAGTCGCAAGTTGACTCAGCAATCCATCCCACTCAACACCATTTTCAGCAAGAGCTTGAATACAAGCCATCGCCTGCTGAGGCTGTTTACTGCTAATCGCTTCAAGTAGGTGAATCGCTTGGTCTGTATCCAGCGTTCCAAGCATATGAGCAACAGTGTCTGTTACGACATTACCGTTACCCAATGCGATAGCTTGGTCACTCAGGCTTAGCGCATCACGCATACTGCCATCAGCAGCATGAGCAATCATCCCAAGCGCACGAGGTTCAGATGTCACATTTTCTTGTTCAAGAATATGATCGAGCTGCTCGTGGATATTATCGACACTGATCGGCTTAAGATGGAACTGCAAACAACGTGAAAGAATCGTAACCGGAAGCTTTTGTGGATCGGTCGTTGCGAGCAAGAACTTCACATACTCAGGCGGCTCTTCTAAGGTCTTTAGAAGCGCGTTAAAACTGTGCCTAGACAGCATGTGTACTTCATCGATTAGGTAAACCTTGAAGCGACCACGTGCAGGCTTGTACTGAACATTGTCCAGAAGCTCGCGGGTATCTTCTACCTTAGTACGTGAGGCAGCATCGATCTCGAGCAGGTCAACAAAACGACCTTCATCGATCTCTTTACAGGTTGCACACTCACCACAAGGGGTTGAAGTAATGCCTGTTTCACAGTTGAGTCCCTTCGCAAACAAACGGCCGATGGTCGTTTTACCGACACCTCGTGTACCGCTGAATAGGTAAGCGTGATGCAACCTATTTTGGCTAAGGGCATTCTCTAATGCTGTTAAAACATGGGCTTGACCAACCACTTCTTTGAATTTCGCAGGGTGTGCCGTACATAAGAAAAGGCCTGTCTCGCTCTCTTGCAGTTGCTCTTCCAATAGACGGTAAGCAATCGCACCATGAGGTTCACACAGGTAACCTTGAGCTTTTAGATCACGTACTGATTCAGCACTCTGCTCATCAGATACTTTACCTTTACCCAAAGTATCCAGTCCCCAACCTTTCAGTTGGCAAAGCTCTTCGATACGTGGCCAGTTGTTTGGTTGGCTCACGTCCATCGCGTTCGATGTTGTCGCAACCGTTGGTTTTGGATCCCATTGACCTGTTTCTAGGTAACGGGGAACCGTGTCGTTTTCGTTGGTTGCTGCAATGAAGCGTTTAACCGGTAAGCCTAGCGCTTTCGCTAATAGACCCGCAGTTAGGTTACCAAAGTTACCACTTGGTACAGAGATAACCAGATTTTCACGTTGCTCTTTGGTTAGCTGAGAAGCCGCCTCAAAGTAGTAACAGATCTGAGCCATCAAACGGCTGATGTTGATTGAGTTTGCTGAGTTTAAGCCAATTTCTTTACGCAATTCAGCGTCGTCAAACGCGTCTTTTACTAATGCCTGACACGCATCAAAATCGCCATCAATCGCGACAGTATGGATGTTCTTACCTAACGTACAGAATAGCTTTTCTTGCAGTGGGCTGATCTTGCCTTTCGGGTACAGGATAACAACATTGATGTTTTCCATGCCGTAGAATGCGTGTGCAACCGCAGCGCCAGTATCACCCGATGTTGCCGTTAAGATTGTGATTTGACCGCCATCAGAAACCGCAGCCAAAGATTGAGCCATAAAACGGCCACCGAAATCTTTAAATGCTAACGTTGGACCGTGAAACAGTTCAAGTGCGTAAACACCGTCTTTCACTTGGTTGATCGGTGCTGGGAATTGGAATGCCGCATCCACTAGTTGATCAATCTGTTCTTTTGGTAACTCATCACCAATTAGAGCAGAAAGAATCTTTGAACTACGAGGGACAAAGTCCTCTGCAAGTAGTGCATCGATGTCATCGAACTTAGGCAGCTCTGATGGGAAAAATAGACCTTGATTACGACCTAGACCTTGACGAACGGCTTGGCCAAAAGAGACTTGCTCATCGTTTTCTTTGATGTTGTACAGCTTCATAACTCACTTCCTGTAACGATCGAACCTTGTTTATCTAAGCGACAAACGTGGACGAATCCTTCTTCATTTTGTACGTAGTTTTGTTCTAACCAGCGTGCAACACGCTCGGCGACATCTTGTTCTTTGCAAATGCTAAATAGCGTAGGGCCACTACCAGAAATTCCAGTAGCTAATGCTCCTGCTGACGTTGCATATTTGCGTGCATCAACAAACCCTGGAAGCAGTTTCTCACGATATGGTTCAGCAATCACGTCTTTGATCATCTTAGCGGCTAGCTCCGGCTGACCAGAGTGACAAGCATGAATAAAGCCCGCTAAATGACGACCATGGGCAATCACATCTTGACGGCGATACTGAGAAGGCAAGATCTCTCGCGCTTCAGCCGTTGAAACCTTGATGCCCGGGTACGCCATTACCCAATACCAATCGTCAAAACATGGAACCTCTTGGCTAATAATGCCAAGCTCTTCCAACATTAATTGCACACCACCAAGGTAACATGGCGCTACGTTATCGTAATGTATGCCACCTGAAATCTTACCTTCCATTTCACCCATAAGAGCAAGCAGTTCAGTTTCATTCAACGGTTGACCATGAAAACGGTTCAAAGCATCTAGTGCTGCGACAATTGAACATGCACTCGACCCTAAACCAGAACCGATAGGCATGTTCTTCTCTAGTGTCATCTCTAAAGACTTAACTGAGATACCTTTCTTATCTAACTCGCGAGAGAACACAACCCAGCAGTCATAGACAATATTTTCTTTGGTTTCAGTTGGCAGCTTAGAAACAAAGCTGCCTGCTGTTTTTAGCGAGAATGGTTCATCACCGGCTTTAACCATTACTCGGTCACCAAGCAATGTGCCATCCACTGGAGACACAGCGGCCCCCAGCACATCAAACCCTACACTGACATTGCCGATTGATGCAGGAGCATAAACAACAACATCCATATCACTTGAACTCATTCCTAAACTCCTAATTTCCAACCAAGAGTACGCATCACATCAGAGAATACGCCTGCTGCTGTAACTTCAGTACCTGCACCGTAGCCACGCAGAACGAGTGGGATTGGCTGGTAGTAACGGCTGTAGAATGCCAGAGCGTTCTCGCCATCTTTAATCTTAAACATTGGGTCATCGCCATCAACAGCTGCGATACGAACCTTACATTTACCTTCAGCGATCTCACCCACATAACGAAGTACTTTGCCTTCTTCTGCTGCGATAGCTGACTGCTCTTTGAAGTATGCATCCGCTTCTGGCAAGCGAGCCATGAACTCGTCAACTGTACCTGAGTCATCAAAACCCGGTGGCAATGCTTGGTCAACTTCAACATCTTCAAGCTCAAGTGCCATACCCGCTTCACGAGCAAGAATAAGCAGCTTACGCGCAACGTCCATACCAGACAGATCATCACGAGGATCCGGCTCAGTGAAGCCGTTATCTTTAGCAATGTTGGTTGCTTGGCTGAGTGTCATACCCTCATCAAGCTTACCGAAGATGTAAGACAGTGAACCAGAAAGAATGCCGTTGAACTTCTCAAGCTCATCACCCGCAGAAATTAGGTTCTGTAGGTTTTCGATTACCGGTAGACCTGCGCCTACTGTTGTCTCGTACATCAACTTACGACGAGAGTTACGTGCCACTTCACGAAGCTGATGGTAGTAAGCCATGCTTGCCGTGTTGGCTTTTTTGTTTGGTGTTACAACATGGAAACCAGCCGCTAGAAAATCAGCGTATTGCCCCGCAATACCTTCGCTAGACGTACAATCAACCAACACAGGGTTGATGATGTGGTTACGTTGAACAAGTGCAGCTAAACGCGCTAGGCTAAACTCTTCTGTCGCACTCGACATACGATCACGCCACTGTTCTAGCGGTAGACCATCGCTGTCTAGCAGCAAGCCTTTGCTGTTTGCTAAACCACATACGCGAATCACGATGCCTTTTTCAGCCAGTTTGCCTTGTTGACGTTGGATCTGGTCAACAAGCTCACCACCAACACCGCCAACACCGACAACGAAGACGTCAAGGAAGTGCTTAGAGTTAAATAGGTTTTCGTGACACGCTTTGATTGCTTCTGAGATTTTATCTTCCGGGATAACCGCAGAGATAGCGCGCTCTGAAGAGCCTTGAGCAATAGCGACGATGTTAACGTTCACTTCCGCTAAAGAAGAGAAGAACTGAGAAGCGACACCACGTGAAGTACGCATACCGTCACCCACCAGCGTCACAATCGCAACATCATCCATGAACTCAACTGGCTCTAATAGGCCATCTTTAAGTTCGAGTTCAAACGCATCTGATAACACTTGCTTCGCTTTCACTTTGTCAGCCGATTCAATACAGAAGCTGATGCTGTACTCAGAAGAAGATTGAGTAATAAGGACAATAGAAACGCCTGCAGAAGACATCGCGCCGAATACACGACTCGCCATGCCTACCATGCCCTTCATACCTGGGCCTGATACGTTAACCATCGTTAGGTCACTTAGCGTAGTGATACCTTTGATCGCCAGGTTATCTTCGCCAGTGTCTTGGCCAATCAAAGTGCCTGCTCCCTGTGGGTTGAAGCTGTTTTTGATCAGACATGGAATATGGAATTGTGCGATAGGTGCGATAGTTTTCGGGTGTAGAACTGAAGCACCGAAGTAAGAAAGCTCCATCGCTTCTTGGTAGCTAAGTGATTTAAGAAGACGGGCATCATCTACTAAGCGTGGGTCACAGTTGTAAACACCATCGACGTCAGTCCAAATCTCACAGCAATCAGCACGTAGACATGCCGCTAGAACTGCAGCTGAGTAGTCAGAGCCGTTACGGCCAAGCGTTACTAGCTCGCCTTTTTCATTACCAGCAGTAAAGCCCGGCATGATATTTACGTGACCTTTAGGAAGCGGTGATTGGCGGAAGTTCTGAGTTGAAACATCCACATCCACCATAGCTTCAAGATGATCACCTTGAGCATAGAGGTATTCCACAGGGTCAATCAGGCTTGCTGGTTGGCCTTTCGCTTCCAGCACCGCTTTCATTAGCTGGATTGAAACTCGCTCACCTTTACTAATGATACGAGCATTTACGTGATTCGGGCACATGCCCAGTAGGTTAATACCATTCACGAACTGCTTAAGTTGAGCAAGAGAGGTATCGACTTGCTCTTGAAACGCAGAGCCATCTACTGACGGCAATACCGCTTGAATCTCTGCAAACAATGCAGCGAATGATGATTCGATCTCGGTGATCTGTACGTCTGCTTCACCATTTTTTAGTGCTGCTTCAATAACAGCAACCAGCTTATTGGTTGTTTTTCCTGGAGCCGATAGTACAACGGCTAGCTCTTCTTGCTGGGCATTATTAGCGATGATATCAGCCGCTCGTAAAAAACGATCTGCATCAGCTAATGATGAACCTCCAAACTTTAAAACGCGCATCCCTTTCTCCATAAGTCATAAAAATGGTACAAAAAAAGGCCTGTATCTTGTTGGATACAGGCCTTTTTTTTAAAATCCGTTACTTAGCAGCCTGCCCCAACAATGTGAATGTCGGTAATAATAATGGTGGTGGTCATTACTAGGTGGCTTACATGCTGCATATCAAATTCTCTGCTTGTGCTTTACTCTACGTGTATCAATTTTTACTACTATGCGTCAATGAAAAGTTGCGTTTTTTTTACATTCACACCGTTTTTCAGAGCAAACCTTCATTTAAGAGATAAAACACCCTGCATCAACCTGCCATTCAGAGACTGGATTAACTCATCAAACAAACAGAAGTAATCAGTTGCATATATAGTCATAACAAAATGCTCTATCGATAGTACAGCGAACATACAAGTCCTGTGCTTTAATTAAACAATAACGTTCGAAAAACAATAATAATGACATCAGGAGTGGGAAATGAAGAGATTACTTATTCTTTTAGTCTTTGCTATGCCTGTCGTTTGTTCAGCGAACAGTTTACCGCTACTGAGCAGTTTGCCTTTGCTCCCCAGTCAAATCGATAGCTCTGCCCATAAGTTTTTTATCTCCACGCAAAGTGCATCGAGTGAAAGCTTTGATACTTGGACAGTAGACAGTGGTTATTCTTATAGCTTGTTTTCTGATGTGGATCTTTATGTCGGTACACGAATCAACACTGCTGCACTGAAATATGAGAGTGGATTCTTGAGTGGTGTTAGTTATCAGTTTTCCGAAAGAGTCTCTTTCAACAGCTCTCTACACACCTATAACAATGAAACAGAAGACAGTGATAAATCGGTAGCCGCAGAGCTTTCCAGCCGCGTGCAGCTAACCGACAATCTAGATATGCATGCCACCCTTGATTATGAAGAGTGGCAACAAGGTGTTGAGGTAGGATTAGGGTTTCGCTTCTAATCTATCCCACTTCTTTATTGATGAGCCCGTTAAGATTCAATCAACAATTCCGTTGAAATTAACACACCATTCCAATCGGCATAAATGTAATCACCGGGCTGAATCAGTTGATTGTGTATAGAGAGCGTCACATTCACTTGCCCAACACCGTGCTTCTCGGTTTTAAATGGAGAGGCTCCGAGAGCTTGAATACCAAGATCCATCTGCGCCATCATCGCAACATCACGCACCGCACCATTCACAATGACGCCTTCCCAACCATTTTCGATGGCTAGAATAGCCAATTGGTCGCCAAGTAACGCTTTTTGACACGAGCCATTACCGTCTACAACGAGTACTTTGCCGCAGCCATCGGTCTCTAAAACCTCACGAACCTTGGAATTATCGTGATAACAACGAACTGTTACAATTTTTCCCCAGAACGCACCACGCTGGCCGAAGTTCTGTAATGGCATATTCAGTAGCGTGACTTTGCTTTCAAACTCATCACATAAGTCAGGTGTTATATCGTGCATATATCCTCCGTGAGTAAGGCAAACCTATTAAGTCAGGTGAGCCTCTATGCTTTTATATATTATTAAAATTAATCCTTTGTTTTCATTGCTCTATGCCCAATTTAATACGAAATAAAAGTTGATTGAGCATATTTATCTACTAGACTCTAAGGATAGCTTTCAGCTTCCTTGGTTCATAGTCCGGTCTTTAGCAAGCAAGATGTGCGAAATATCTCGAATAATCATTCTTATTTTGGTGCTAAATAGTCACCATAACATTGGTTAAGTTGTAGCCATACTATTAAAGTTTGTTGCGATACGGCAATTGATGTAAATCAACAAAGTGAATGGAATTAACATTCTCGCGTTGTTAGCATGCTGTTAACATTATAGAATCCTCTTAAATCACTAAAAGAATGATTGAAAGGCGTACTGGATCTACGTTATTGGGCAATACTTCAAGGAAGGCAGATAGCTGGAAGTAAGTGTTTTTTTGAAAACTTTAAGTTATCATCAAAAATACATTACCTGTATGTTATGTTTTGCCTAGAATTTATTCTATTAGCACAGTTTCGTCACAAATTTAGGTACCGCCAAATGCAAACCCCGCAGATTCTTATCGTTGAAGATGAGCAAGTAACTCGTAACACTCTAAAGAGTATTTTTGAAGCAGAGGGATATGCTGTTTTTGAGGCTAGCGACGGTGAAGAGATGCACCAAGTGCTATCTGATAACCAAGTTAACCTTGTAATTATGGACATCAACCTTCCAGGTAAGAATGGCCTACTACTTGCGCGTGAACTACGTGAGCAAGCAAATGTAGCGCTTATGTTCTTAACTGGTCGTGATAATGAAGTTGATAAGATCCTTGGCCTAGAAATCGGCGCTGATGACTACATCACTAAGCCTTTCAACCCTCGTGAGCTGACTATCCGTGCACGTAACCTTCTTAACCGTTCAATGAGCACAAGCTCTGTTCAAGAAGAAAAGCGTAGCGTTGAGAAGTACGAGTTCAATGGTTGGGTACTAGATATCAACAGTCGTTCTCTGGTTAGCCCAGATGGCGAAGGCTACAAGCTACCTCGTTCAGAGTTCCGTGCTCTACTTCACTTCTGTGAGAACCCAGGTAAGATCCAAACACGTGCAGACCTTCTTAAGAAGATGACTGGCCGTGAGCTTAAGCCACACGATCGTACTGTAGACGTAACAATCCGTCGTATTCGTAAGCACTTTGAATCTGTTTCTGGTACACCAGAAATCATCGCGACGATTCACGGTGAAGGCTACCGCTTTTGTGGTGACCTAGAAGACTAATTCGATTCGCGCTTCTGGCCGTTTAGTTCTTGCCGTCGATTAGCACTTCTAAACCGATAGCACTCTAACCAGTTAGTACTTATAAACAGTTAGTACTTCTAGCAATCGAAGCGTGAACAATCGTTATTAAAAAGGGAGAATGCCAACGCATTCTCCCTTTTTTATTGTTCATTGTTCATTGTTCGCTAAGGTTTTAGTAAACCGTATCTACCTTCACGTCTTTCTCGACTAACCACTTCACGGTTTCGCCATCTTTGAGTTCAATCGCAACATCAACAGGCTTATCACTGTCGATCTCTAACTGCCATACAAAAGCGACTTCCCACTGCGTTTCACTATGTGTTCTTAAATCTAGATCGTCAGCAGTTACCAACAAGGTATCTGCACCCTGTTTAACCGTCACACTCTCAACCGCAAGTGTTGCTGGTAATTGTGAGTCAGACTCTAGGTAGATAGCACCATGCAAAGTCTTATCTTGAGCCTCCCCAATCGTAGGCATTTTGTTGTGCCACAGGTTGCTTTTCATTGTGACTGTCGCTGCAGATACTTCGACTTGATTATCTTGCTGCCATTCTACTTGTGGCGCAGAACAACCCGCTAATGCTACTACACATGCGGCAAATGCTAATTTTTTCATCATTCTTCTACCTTTGATTTAACCAACTCTTTAAGACTTCAATATCATTTTGGTATTCGTTATTTATTTCATCAACCCAATCTGAAATGTTCTCCCACCACGCAGGCATATCTGGAGATTGAGCTTTCTGAGCAACTTGCTGTATGCGTTTCAGGCCAATGGAACCTGCTGCACCTTTAATCTTGTGTGCCTCAGAAACGATACTGTCTTGATCTTTCGCAACCATATTGGAATTCAATATTTCCATATATTCCGGCATCATATCTTCAAACATCACGATACTATCCAAAACAGGTTTCGACCCGACAATGTCAACATAAGACTCTAGCATATCAATATCAAGCAAAGTGGTATCAATCGTTGAAAGAGCCGGCTTACTCGCTGTTACTTTCTCAACACCTGCTACTTTTTCAACATCCTTTACTGTATCAATGCCCTCGGCTTTCTCAATAACCTCTGGGGCATCCTCAATCAACTCGCTGATGACATCCTGGATTGCACGAACCGACAGTGGTTTACTGATCGCTTCATCCATGCCTTTCTGGAAATACTCTTGCTTATTGTTTAATACATTCGCGGTTAATGCCACCAAAGGCGGCAATTGGCTATATTTCTCGCGGTAGTATTGGGCAATGTCGAAACCAGTCATATCTGGTAACTGGATATCCAGTAATACCAAGTCATAATCTTTCGGGTTGAAAACGATTTGTGCCTCTTTACCCGTCATTACGACTGTCACTTCATGCCCTAGGCTTTCAAGTAAAGAACGAGCTACTGTGATATTGAGCTCAATGTCTTCGACCATGAAAATCTTAAGGTTGGACTGCTTTCTTGGCGTTTTGATCAAAGCCTGAGTATCGTGATTAACTGGAACTCGAATCGAAATCGTAAAGGTACTACCAAACCCCTCTTCACTGGTGACTTCAATGTGACCATCCATCATATTGATCAGCTGTTGAGATACAGCAAGACCAATTCCGGTACCGACAGCGTGTAAATTGTCTGTTCCCGACTTTACCTGATAGTACATCGCGAAGATCTTCTCGATTTCGCTTTCAGGGATACCAATCCCGGTATCTTCTACTTCCATCGTGATGTTGGCAAAGTCGCCATCAATTTCAGCGCTGACCGTCATCACGACACCACCATCTTTGGTGAACTTCATCGCGTTGCTTACAAGGTTCCACAATACCTGTCTAAGACGAGTACCATCCACCTCAACTGCAGATGGGAGATCGGACAATCTTTCTAGATCAAACCTCAACCCTTTCTGCTCTGCCATTAACGCAGAAATGCTTTCGATCTCAACAACGAAATCTTCAAAATTGATAGGGGTTGGGAATAGCTCAAGCTTACGGCGGTCGAACTTATCCATGTCGATAATATCGTTAAAGATATTACCCAGTGTCACCGCACTCACCTTGATGGTTTGCATCTGCTTACGCTGCTCGGTCGTCAGCTGGCTATCCAATAACATGCGGCTCAAGCCGATGATGCCATTGAGCGGTGTTCTTAACTCGTGGCTAATGGTTGAGATAAAGGTGGTCTTATCGCGACTGGCTTTCTCTAGTGATTCTTGGTGCTCTTTACGCTCGGTAATATCACGACCAAAACCAACCAAGCCAAGGTGGCGACCATCTTTACTGTAGAAAGGCACCTTACGCAGCTCGAAGTAACTCTTACGTCCATCGGGGTATTCAAGCCATTGGTCATAGGTCAAAGCTTGGTTGTCAGCAAAGACTTTCTTATCGGTTTCAACAACTTGCTGGGCTACCTCTTTGCTGTAGACATCCCAAGGCGTCAAACCAACTAGCTCTTTTTCTGTTTTGCCCGTGAGTTCTTCAACCGCTCGGTTGCAACCTGAAAACACACCATCTTCATTGCGATAATAAATGAGGTCAGGCGAGGCATCGATAAACGAACGCAACAGCGCCGTACGTTCTGCTAATTCAAGCTGAGTTCGCTCACGCTGAAACACTTCGTTCTCAAGATCATGCATTGCTTCTGCACGCGCTTCTTCGGCTTTTTCACGATCTTCAATTTCTTGGTTGAGCTTTTCGATATTGAGTTGCAGTTTATTGTTGAGTTCTTGATCTCGCTCTCGCATGTCACCCAGCTTAGAGACCAATTTAGCCAACCTTTGGCGAGACTCTTCCAGTTGATCGACCACGACTGAGAGAAAATAGACCGCCCAAGGTGTGATCACTAAACCGAAGAAAACCGAACGGACAATGTCGATATCATCAACATTACCTTTGAGTGCGAGGGTGATACCGACTTGTACAACAACAGCAAGGGCAACAAGCGCTAGGGCGAGTAAGATAGAAAAGCGGACAATCCCCAATTTTACGAGCAGATCCACGTAATACTGGGCAAGATTTTTCATGGGTTTCATTTAGCGCTCCACGCGATAAGACTAGCAACATTCTACCTTGTTTGAAGAAAGTAGGTAAGCTAGCTACATCACACGCAGCAAGAGATTAGCGGTAATATCGAAGGTTAATCAACCAATATTAATACTAACCAAGCAATATCAATACTAGCCAAGCCACATAAATATTAGCCAAGTAATATAAATGCTAAACAAGAAAAAGACGGAGTCACTAAGTTACCCATTCTATAAAGTTAGTGAATAGAGTATGGATGCACTATCGAACGATTTCGACCATCAGATTTCGCTTGATACAACGCACTGTCAGCCAAGGCAACAGCAGACTCCATTTCGTCATCAGGTGTTGGTATATAAGAGACAATACCAATACTCACCGTGATGGAGTCAGACACTGTAGACTTCTCATGAGCGAGTCCTAGTTTTTGCACTTCATCATGAATTCGACGAGCGACCATAAGCGCACCTTCTGTGGTTGTGTTTGGGAGAATAAAGCCAAACTCTTCACCACCGTACCGAGCCACGCAATCCGAAGAGCGATTCAACACCTGCTTAAAGGCTTGTGAAACCTGAATCAAAGCATCGTCTCCTTGTTGGTGTCCATAGAAATCGTTATAGCCTTTAAAGAAGTCGATATCACACAGCATGATCGTCAACGGCAACTTCTCACGCACATGATGATGCCACAATGTAGACAGCTGCTCATCGAAGCGACGTCGATTGGATACCTGAGTTAAACTATCCATAAAACTGAGGCGCTCAAGCTCTAAATTGGCTTCTTCAAGTTTCTGCTCGGCGAGGTAACGTTCTGTGATATCACGTGCCATGATCAGTACACCATTGGTACTCGATGCAGGGTCTCTAAAAGGCGACTTCACTACATCATACCAAGTAAACTCTCCATCACTTGAAACCAGTTTGTCGATGTAACGCAACGAGTTACCTTGATGAAGTACTTGGTGATCACTCTCTGATACGCGCATATAAATGCTATTTGGTACTACGTCTTGTAGACGTTTACCCACTAAGTCACTGACTTCAGAAATACCCAACGCTGCCACAAATGGCTTATTACACGCCTGGTAAACCATATTTTCGTTGAAGATACCAATCGAGTCAGGGCTCGCTTCCAAGATGTTTTGTAAAATGGTGTCACGTTGTGCAAGTGCAACTTCAGTATCTTTACGCTTTTCCATTTCCCCACGCAGTTGTTGCTGCATGTCATGCCAATCCGTCACATCGTGACTTATCGAGAGCGTACCTATGGTTTCCCCACTTTGCGAGAGCAAGACACTTTGATAGGTTTCAAGGAGACACCCCTTACCATCTTGGTCTGTGGTCCATGAGCGCTCACTGACACGACCTTTTAAGGCACCACTAGACACACTTAAAGTGCCCTCTTCAGGGCGACCATGCCAAAACTTTTTAAACGCACGATTACTCGCGACCAATTCACCCTTTTGATCGATGACATAGACCAACTCAGATAAAGAATCCAAAGCGGTACGAGCAACATTGAGATCACGAACCTCTTGGGAAATCTCTTCGTTGGTACTTTTATAAGGGGAAGCATGTATCATCCAAGCCTTTCTACTTCTAAAGTGGATCTTACGACCCACCAAGTTGATCTTAAAAGATTCAAATTCAGAAAGAACCCAGGACGAGAGATACTCAAACGTTCGAGAGTTGATGTGATCAGTGAGGTAATGACGAAAACTATTCTCAGCTTCCACTGTTGGAAAACGAAAGTGAGTACCGATTTGGCGGATACCAAGCAGCTGCATGGCTTGGCGATTGGCGTACAAGATCTCGCCACTTCGGATGTCAACAAAATAAAGAGGTGAAGGCGTAGCGAGAAGAAGCTGTTCAATATATGACTGGTAACGTAAATAAATATGCCAGCAGATGAGACCTATCAGCAATAGAACAACGATATATATACCGTAGCCATACGCCCTATCCCATAACCAAGTCATTACCAGTTCCATCTGCTCTCAATCTATGCTTATAAATTCTGTGAGGGAAATGTTACCACTATTTGTTGGTTTTATCTGCTGTTACCTACAGTCACCCATTCCTATCAATTGGTCGCGTTTAAAACAGGTTGCGTGTACTCGAATGCAAAGCCTGTTTTAATGCCTTGTGCGCCGGTTTTATCAAGCGAACGACCAATCTCAGTCATCGCCAACCAGCGGTTCTCACACCATAAAGGGGAGAGTAGTGTCGGGCGTCTCGCCGCAGAAGATACACGATGATAAACCACGTCCGCTGGTGTGCGTTGAATGATCTCACTCGCGATATCAATGTACTCCTCAAGGCTTGGTGCTTCTAGCTTTCCTGCCTTCCAGGCTTTAGCCATGGTACTGCCTTCAACAATATGAAGCCCGTGAAGCTTGATACCATCAGTGCCAGCCGCTAATACCTTATCTAGAGTTTCAAGGTTATCCGCTTTGGTTTCTTTGGGCAGGCCGACAATAAGGTGAGTACATACCTTGATTCCTAAAGCACGTGCGCGCTGGGTGATCGTTTCATACACAGTGAAATCGTGTCCGCGGTTAATTCGCTTGAGGGTTTTGTCATTGGCTGTTTGCAGGCCGAGCTCTAGCCAAATTTCGTAACCTTGCTTAACGTACTCCGCGAGCAGATCGAGTACCGCATCCGGCACACAGTCTGGTCTCGTGCCAACACAAAGGCCAACAATCTCTGCTCCAGGTGCTTTTAGAGCCTCTTCATACATATTCTTGAGTACCTGCACCTCAGCGTAAGTACTGGTGTACGCCTGAAAATAAGCAAGATACTTCTTGGCACGAGCGATTTCACCCGCACGATCTGTTAATTGATCAGCAATACTTTGAACTTGAGTTTGTTCATCGGCAAAAGAAGCTACGTTGCAGAAGGTACAACCGCCACGGCCAATTGTCCCGTCTCGGTTTGGGCAACTAAACCC
>NZ_JBFRSN010000047.1:0-4401 GCF_041473595.1 Vibrio sp. 10N.222.46.A1 | reverse complement strand
TATAGTAGTCATACCGAAACCCATTAGGCCAAGTGGTGCCGGGTTCGCCAGTTTTGTTGACATTTTGCGCGCCTTTAAAAAAAGTTAATAAAATTTGTACGTAAATTTTAATCCGAACGGCATAAAAAGATAGATCGCTAAATCGCAATCTTAGATTGCATCGTTCGCCAGTTCGGCTTTCGTGATGATTTCAAGTATCTCGCCAACTCGTTTAGGGCTTTGTTCCATCAAGACCGCTTGAACCTCGGGCTTTACACACGCTAACCACTCTCCCGAAGGTTCTTGGTTAAACTTATCCATCGGGCCCATACTTTGGCTCCATGCACCACGGATATCAACCGTATCTTTGTGGCCATCGTTAGTCGTAAAATATGAAAATTCAAAGGTTGTCGCATCTACAGATGTGATTTGGCCAGATGCCCCCCACGGCGCAGAAAGTTCGATCATAGGACCGATAGGATAGCTTTCACCTTCAATTTCTACAGAAGTTGCTTCACCAATGTAAATTTGAGCGTTATTGGCTGACTCTGAGACAGTGAAAGGTAATGATGTTGATACAGAATTAGGACCTTGAGGCGCAGCTTGCTTTAATAAGAATTGAACGATTGACGGGTATGCATTAACAGCAGCATCAACTTCCCCAACAGACTCCATACAGCCTTCGTAATTCATAATGCCTGTACTATCGACACCTTTAATTAAAGCGCCTTCAAGTGTTTGAATAACATGAATTTGGTTACCTTGTTCCTCTATAGACGTGATTTGGCCTACAGGACTTTTTAATACTTGATAACGCTGAGCAACAATACCTTCAGAGCTCGTTTCAAAACTCAAACTGCCATAATTACCCCAGCCCAAACTTTGCTCGAGACCTGACTGCGGCGTACTGTTACACCCAGTAACTCCAGTTACCAATAACGCAAGAATAGATAGCTTTAACTTCATTTTAATTGCCCTGTAATCGAATTATTCACGAACACAGTTTATCGATAAATGGAAAGCACTACTGTAATAGAAAGCAAGGGAAGTGTCGTATAACTGTCACTGAACAAGCAAGCCTCTAGGAGGCTTGCTTAAGTCAATTATTTACAACTAATTTCATCCCAAAACCAGTTCGATTGAACAGGGCTTTCCCAGACACCCGGACCGTTTTTAGCCACGAAACACTTGCCGTTATGCGTCACCTTGTCGCCATTGCTCACTTGGCTAACACCCGCTTGCCATGTGATAAACACCGATGGATCAACAACGACAGGCGGCTCAGTCACAGGTGGTTCAACCGGTGTTGGGTCTACCGGAGCAGGATCGACAGGTGTAGGGTCAACTGGCGATGGATCTGTCACTACGGGTGGTGTTGGTTCACCCGCTACAAATTTCCAAGGGCCGCCATTGGCAGGATCATCCCCTTGAGTCCACCATTTAGCTTGGTAAGTCGCACCGTTGTGAGTGACTTGGTCGCCAGCATTGTAAACTTTACTCGCACTCCAACCGTTACCTCCGGGGTTAGTACCAGGGTCAACCGGATCAAGCTTATCGACCACTTTCACTTCAGGCCAACTCGCATGTGATCCATAAAAATTGGTCACACACTTCTCATAATCTCCGGCCACCAAGGCTGAATAAGCGGTTTGGAAACCAACAAGCTCACACTCAAATGAATAGCCTTCTGGGCGGTCTGCGTAGTATTTCCAGTTACCGTCCCAGTTGGTGTACAACACATCAGTCGCACCATTCAAGTTCAAGCTTCCGTAAGGCGTTTGCTGCCAGCATGTATTGGCTTCATCCGCTTCTACAGGGATCAGATAATGCGCAGCTAACCCTTCCCAATAACGAATTCGGTTAACTGGTTGGCCTTTGTCTTTGTTCTGCTCACCACACTCGATACCACCATTAATTACGTTGATTGTGGTACCAAACCCATAGCCAATTCCCGCATCCAACTCACGCTGAGAGGGTGTCCAAGTGCGGTCAATAACGTGCAGCATTGCTGGTTTAGGAGCTTGAGGTGTAAGGAAGAACCAGATAGCAGAAGCCAAGTTCAACCATGAATCAGCAACCAAACCTGGGTTATTCAATAGAACCGTCGCATCACCATCGAACATCACTTCCGAGAACGCACCGTAGTTAAAATGGTAAGAAAGCTGTTTAGCACCACGTCCAAAATAACCCTGACCTGCCGCACATGGCCATCGTGCATTCTGCCAATCGTTCTGGCCACAACCGGTGGTGTAACCCTCTTGGCCTTCAGACCAACCCATTTCACGAACATGCACCAGCGCTTGCTGCCACTCTTCTAGAGCTAATGGGTTATCAGAGGTGTTATCTATTGCGATGTGCCCACCTGTTTCTTGAGCGAAATGAGCAAAGGCCGTGATGATGGATTTTTTACAGATGGCGTCTGAATCTCGACCATCAGTGTACTCTCCACAGAAGGCAGGGAATTTACCAATCGCCCGTAAGAAGCGAGTGTACGTGTATTCTGGCGCAGCCATCTGAGTGAGGAAGTCCCATTCAGATTGAGGGAATACACGCTCGACTCGTTTCACGTTTTCAGGATTCGAGGCTAAACCCGGCTCAATCGCTTCAACGATACTATTGGGACGAGTTTGTAATGCTTGTGACCAGATCGCATACATAGGATCGGATGTTTTCGCTTGTTCAGCCGCTTGCAGTGCAGACTTTTCAACAAGGTAGCCATTCGGGTTTTGCGGATCAGGTTGAATGTTCAAAGACGCGTAACTGTGTGCAGCTAAAGTACAGCCAACTACTGTCGCCAAATATTTGATTTTTAACATGATGGATTCTCTTATCTGTCCTTAATAAGTCCATCAAAGAGTATGCGGCGCATGGGAAATGAGCTAGTCGTTACCATGTAAATTTATAAAAAGTGCGAGTGACACTTTTATGTACCCTTCAACACAACAAAACGTCTCATTGTTTCTTGAGGTGATATCTAACTTCCAACGGATTTTGTTGCTCGTTGTAGATGTAAATCCTTAATCTCCTAAATAAAAAGAAAAAAGCCCCGAACTGAGTTCGAGGCTTAAGATTTTAATCAAAACTGGTTAAATCTCTAAGAGGTTATTCCCACTCGATAGTTGCTGGTGGCTTACCAGAAATATCGTAAACAACACGTGAAATGCCGTTAACTTCGTTGATAATACGGTTAGATACCTTACCTAGGAAGTCATATGGTAGGTGTGCCCAGTGAGCAGTCATGAAGTCGATAGTTTCTACGGCACGTAGAGATACAACCCAATCGTACTTACGGCCATCGCCCATTACGCCAACTGAACGCACTGGTAGGAATACCGTGAATGCTTGAGATACTTTGTGGTAAAGGTCAGCAGCGTGAAGCTCTTCAATGAAGATAGCATCAGCACGACGCAGTAAATCACAGTACTCTTTCTTCACTTCGCCAAGTACACGAACACCTAGACCAGGACCTGGGAATGGGTGGCGATAAAGCATGTTGTATGGAAGACCAAGCTCTAGACCGATCTTACGTACTTCATCTTTAAACAGCTCACGTAGAGGCTCAACAAGGCCCATTTCCATATCATCAGGAAGACCACCAACGTTGTGGTGAGATTTGATTACGTGTGCTTTACCTGTCTTAGATGCTGCAGACTCGATTACGTCTGGGTAGATAGTACCCTGAGCAAGCCATTTAGCATTCTTCAGTTTCTTAGACTCTTCGTCGAAGATATCTACGAATACGTGACCGATGATCTTACGCTTCGCTTCTGGCTCAGCTTCGCCTTCCAGAGCGTCAAGGAAACGATCTTCCGCATCAACTTTAATGATGTTTAGGCCGAATTGGTCACCAAACATCTCCATAACCTGCTCACCTTCGTTTAAACGAAGAAGGCCGTTATCAACAAATACACATGTTAGTTTGTCGCCGATAGCGCGGTGAGCAAGCATCGCTACTACTGATGAATCAACACCACCAGAAAGACCAAGGATAACTTCATCGTCACCTACTTGCTCTTTAATACGTGCAACTGCATCTTCAATGATAGACGCTGAAGTCCACAGACCTTCACAACCACACGCGTTAAGAACGAAGTTCTCAAGCATTTTTAAGCCGTTTTTAGTGTGCGTTACTTCTGGGTGGAATTGAACACCGTAGTATTTCTTCTCTTCGTTTGCCATTGCAGCGTATGGGCAAGTGTCTGTCTCTGCGATTTTTGTGAAATCAGCAGGGATTTCAACCACTTTGTCACCGTGGCTCATCCAAACGTCTTGAGTTGTCTCAAGGTCAGTGAAAAGTGCAGATTCACCCGTCACTTGTACAGCAGCGTAGCCGAACTCGCGCTCAGTAGACGTTGCTACTTTACCGCCAAGTTGCTCAGCCATCGTTTGCATGCCGTAGCAGATACCGAAGACAGGAACACC
>NZ_JBFRSN010000046.1:0-5081 GCF_041473595.1 Vibrio sp. 10N.222.46.A1 | reverse complement strand
TCTAGGAACAGGCTATTGAAGTGACCAAAACGCATGATGTCTACGGCGCGCTGTTTTACATAATCCAAATGGCAATTCGGGTTCAAGTAAAAACCGTTTCCTCGAAACCCTTTTTTTAGGCTGCCATCCGCCATTTCAATCGCACAACTTTCACGCATCGGTTTTGGTAATTGGGCGGTTAGCCAGTTGTCATTGAGCTTCGCAGGGATGGCTGTGTTGTAGGAGTCATAGGTTCCAACCAGATAACCAGATTGCTTAGCCAGTTCTACTGCATTCGGTTGATAGAATGCTGGCATCCAGTTATCAAAACCTAACCAAAGCTTATTCAAGCCCGCTTTGTTTAGATTGTTGACCATGCCTGATGACAAGGCTTGTCCCCAAGTATCCGGTGCATTGAGATAAGAAGAGGCATGCTTAATCAACCAGCTTTTCTTGCTCTGAGCAGCGGTGTGTTGAGCTTTTATGGTGTTATCAGGCAGTGTTGGCGTTGCAACAGGATACAAGCTTTGTAATGACTGGTTAATAGAGTCCAACAACAGTTGTTTGTGATACTGGCTAAACCAATCTTTGCCTTTAGACAGAGGGGATAACTCACGCTTCGCTTCACTTGAAATGTTTAATTGAGAGTCTTCGAGATACCAGGCTTTTAATCCCCACCAGTCTCTCACATCTTGGATACTTAAAGCATCTTTACCAAACAAGTAGACGTGGCTTGCGCCGATTAGCTTATTTACATCTGGGTTACGCTTTTGCTTTTCGACAAACGATTCAGAGAGACCATTCTCAATACGCCAATCACGGTATTGTTTAGCACCATCTAACCAAGAGTCTCCAAGTGTTATCCGAACCGTAAAAGGCCGTGATTGATTCAGCGTTGTAAATTGGTGTGAAGCGCTCATATCAATCTTGGTCTTCTCATCAGAGGACGTATCCGACGATACATCAGAAAAGAACAATTGGTTGTTGGTTGGGGTAATCATCTGATAACTGATGAATTGATCGTTCTGTTGTACCGTCCAAAAAGGCATTTTTAAGTCTTGAGTGGTGTTGCTTCCAGAATGGTTGTCGACTAGGTAATTGGCCCACTGCTTATTGTTGGTAGGAACGCGCATACCCTCACTAAAGGGCAGAAATAGAGTCTGAGTTTGTTGTTCTGCTAGGTCAAACCAAACGAGTTCAATGGGTTGGTTTCGTTTTACTTGTGTGTTTTCAGGTAAGGTGAATTGGACAAGAAGATTATGTTCCTTCAACTCAGCTTCAACATTGATTCCACTCGGCATGAGTGTCCAAGATGCCTTGGTTTTTGAGTCTATGACTAGGTGAGTAACTTTTTGAGGTTGACGATCAACGGTCAAAGCAGCGCTATTCACACTTAAGCCATTCCAATCTATCGCTAATGTTTTTGTTGAAATCGACACTATATTGCTGGCGTTAATGTTGTTGGTGTGGCTATTGCTGATAAGAGTGACTTGATTATCTTGTGCGTTTGCCGAGAGCGCACAAGTCGTGAATAGAGCTGCAATAGCAAAAGACGTAAAATTAAGTTGATGACGAACGTTGACCATATCTAGATTCCGTAAAGGGTAAGTACGGTCATTACACCCAAATCGCGTTGGTATTTTGTCACCTATATGTCTCTATTTTTTCCCTTCGGTGTTTAATGCCATTGTATAGCGAGCTTAACTTAGAAAGGCATCGCGACACGCTGTACATATTGGATTTCAATCGCACCTTGGTATTCAAACATTTCAACCGATGCACTCAAGTGTTTAGCTTCAGATCCGGTTGGGCTTTCTGTAGGAAGAGATGCTTGCGTTGTTTTGATTGGCACCTTGAAACCTAGCATATCGTAGTTTTCGTCAAACCACTGCCAACTGACATTGGCGTCTGGGCAGCTGTCGATTATCTCAGGCGGTGTTACCACAATGTGAGGGTCGTTGAGTTTGCTTTCGAGTGTTAGCCATCGCTTGTTGTCGTCTAAAGCAACAATAATAGGGTAGTTGTTCGAACCTATCGTTAACTGATAAACACCCGATTCCGGTTTGATGAGCATCTCACTGGTTTCAATCTCTTGATATTCGACATCAGAATTGAGTTGTCCTTCGATAACCACTTTTCCATCAGGCGAGACCAGAGAAATACGTTGTGTTTGATCTTCTAACACTTCGTTGAGTTGCTCCGCAGACACTTTGATCTGATAGCCTTGTGATGAAAGACCGTGGCGCTTGATAAAGCTAACTTGAATGTGGTTGTTGGGTGTAGCACTTTGTTCAAGAGTGCTTCCACATTGAGTCCGACTCAGGATCTCTTGTTTAACGGGTAGCCAAAGTTGGCTATTAAGCTCTGCCTGATCAAGCGCGATTTGCAGTTCTTGCCATGCCACTTGCGGTTGATCATCGAGCAGTGATTGATAGGTGTGTTGCAATGGCGTGTCTGTAAACCAAGCCGCATTACACGCAAAGGGCATTGTAAAGGGTAATGTGCAGAACAGTGTTGTTAATAAGCTTACTTTCATTGTGATTCCCCAACCAAACGATAACCAACCCCACGATGCGTTTCTAGTTTCAGCGTTGGTAGCTTTTGACGTAAACGCAGTATGTGGTTATCAACGGTTCTTGTGCTTGGGAAGGCTTGATAACCCCAGATTTTATTCAATAACTCATCTCGGTGGAACACGCGCCCTTGGTTTTGAACAAACAAAACTAATAGCTGAAACTCTTTAGGTTTCAACGTGATTGGGCTTTCATCCAGATAAGCGATCCGTTCCGACAAGTTGATTTGGATATTTGCGTAATCTAAATGGCTAACACCTAACGGCCGAAGCTGCGTAATGACTCTAGCAAGCAATTCATCATTCGAAAATGGCTTAGTCACGTAATCCTTGGCACCTGCCATTAAACCTTCAACACGTTGTTGAACTTCAACTTTGGCGGTCAACACTATCACAGGTAGCGCTTTGATCAGTAACCAATTAGGCAAGTGTCGCAAGCTGTCGCCGTCTTCAAGTTGTCGATCAAGCACCACGAGATCGGCTCGTAACCACAGCTTACCGGCACTCTGAGCATCTTGCACCCAAAGGCATTGATAACCATTGGACTCAAAGAAGCTGACGAGGCCTTGCCCAAGCAGTTGGTCGTCTTCAATCAGCAGTAGGGTGTTCATAAGCGATTTCCAAAATACATCGAGTTGGATTACGGAGAATGATGAGACGGCCATTCGCTTGTTTCATCAAGTGTTCGACAATAGTCAGGCCAATGCCCATATTATCTTGTTTGTGATTGGCGCACCGTGTTGTTCTTGAAATAAGTCGTTGTATCAAAGAGGGGAAGTGACCCTCATCTTGTACTTCTATTCTCAGTTTATCTGAAAGGGAGATCTTAACTAAAACCTTACCTTGTCCATGCTGCTTAGCATTCTTGATTAAGTTATCAAGACAGATGGTCAGCCAGTAATAAGGCAGGTTAAGTTCAACATCTCTTGCTTCACATTGATAAGCAATATTGTGCTTTTCGCAGACATGGTCGAGCCACTCTTCCAATGATGCGTTTTGCTTCAACAAAGGCTCCGACTGATCCGAACTTAGATACACTTTGCTGTTTTCGGTGAGCTGAGAAAGCCTTTGATAGTCTGAAATTAAACGCCAAACTGCCCCTTGGATCTCATCGGGAAAATCGTCGTAGCGGTTTCTGAACATTTCGACGGTTAGACCTAGGCTAGTAATTGGCGTGCGCAGTTCATGAGTAAGAAGCTGTAAAATGAACTGCCTCTCTTTTCGTTGTTTTGTTCTTAGGTATAAGACTCTACCTAGGCCGGAAATCAACGTTAACAGCAATGTAAAGATCAACGTTTTCATGATCAGATTGTCATTGCTAGGCTCGCTTAAGCACACGTTGCTGTAACGAAAAGTGCAGGTTTCACCCGTCAAAGACACCTCTTGCCGCTCTGCAATAGGTTGCCAAACATTTAAGGGAATGGCTTTCCAGCCTTGTTCGCCACTTAACCAAAGCACATCGTCCTGTTGCCAAGCTCGGTATCCACTGAGCAGTGCTTCTCTGCCTTGTGCACTTAGGTTTTCTAGCTGGTTATATAAAGGGTGCTGCGGGTTGGTAAGACTCAAAAATGGGCGTATCTGCTCGGTCACATCTGGGTAAGCGGCTAAATAACGATCAGCAAAACTGCCACCTGCAGGGTGTCGTTTGGAGTGTGCTGCAAACCAAATGGAATCCAATGCTTGTTGCTGACACAAAGCGAGCTCAAACTCGATGGCATCATCTAATGAAGGGTTATTGCTTTCAATCGCTCGGCAGTGATCTTGTATTGACGCTAACGCTGCGATGTCGTCCCAACTGAATTGGTTGAAATCAGGATAGCGGCTACGTTCATGAAGCAGAACTTTCGGATACTGAGCCAACTCTTGTTGAGAGACTAGGATTGGGGATGATTGCCAGCTCAGTTGATACAGGGTTTGCCACTTGTCTTGCAAACTTTGGGCATTGGCTAGAGTTGGGAGCCAAAAGATCAAGCCAAGGGCTAAGGTAAACCTGCGCATCCAATCATTCTCGTTAAAAGTCGTGGGGAGAGTCTAAAGAGTTTTGGATGCGATTTGTAACCTGAATGTCAACAAGTGTTCTTTTAACAACAAATTGTCGAGTGGGTCATGCTTTTAAATAATAAAGTAAAAATACAGTAAGTATCATTTGTTTGGGTTAAATTAGATAATTGTGTACTTATTGTCATCACTGGGCGTGTGGAGGGAACTATACTGGACTCATACCTAATAAGAGGAACTATCATGAAACTCATCATCAAATCAGTATTAGCAATTAGTATTTTGGCGGCAGGCTCTGCTCAAGCGTTCGAATTAATCAGCAACGATATTCAAGAAGGTCACCCAATGGCGAAGACCTTTGAATACTCAAGTTGGGGTTGTGACGGCGGTAACCTATCACCACAATTGATGTGGAAAGATGCTCCAGCAGGAACCAAAAGCTTTGCAGTCACGGCTTATGATCCAGACGCTCCGACTGAAAGTGGTTTCTGGCACTGGGTCGCGTTTGATATTCCAGCAACAGTGAGCGACC
>NZ_JBFRSN010000045.1:0-3587 GCF_041473595.1 Vibrio sp. 10N.222.46.A1 | reverse complement strand
GTGTACATAAACACGAGTACCGTTAGTACATACTTCGCCTTGGGTGTAGAAATTAGCGACCATTGAAGCCGACACCGCATCGTCCAATTTCGCATCATCAAAGATGATCATTGGTGATTTACCGCCGAGCTCCATCGTTACAGACTTGAGTGTTTTAGCACTGTCTGACATTACCGCTTTGCCCGTACCGGTTTCGCCTGTGAACGACACTTTAGCGATGTCTGGGTGCGCCGTTAGCATTTGGCCGACACGGTAATCGCCCTGAACTACGTTAAACACACCATCAGGAAGGCCAGCTTCTGTGAAGATCTCAGCAAGTTTAAGTGCCGTTAGCGGCGTTTCTTCTGAAGGCTTGAAAATCATCGCGTTACCCGCAGCGAGTGCTGGAGCCGATTTCCACATTGCGATTTGGATAGGATAGTTCCACGCGCCAATGCCCGCACAGATACCTAGCGGTTCACGACGTGTGTAGAAAAATTGGGTGTCACTAAGAGGTTGTTGATCGCCTTGCAGCGTAGGTGCTAGCCCTGCGAAGTACTCAATAACGTCGGCGCCAGAAGCCACATCGACTTCGATCGCTTCTTGTAATGGCTTGCCCGTATCGACAACCTCAAGGTTCGCAAGGTCATTATTTCGAGCTCTAAGTATCTCTACCGCCTTTAAAAGAATGCGGCTGCGTTCTACGGCTGTCATTGCTGACCATACCGCAAACCCGCGCTTCGCCGATTCAATCGCATTTTCGACGTCAGCTGAAGAAGCTTGGCCAAGCGTTGCGATAGGTTCGCCGTTTGCAGGGTTAATGCTGACGAAAGTTTCGCCTGAGGTAGCGTCAACCGCTTTACCATCGATGTATAACGAGTTCATTTCCATTTGATCTTCTGACTTAATTATTGTTGTTAGACTCTATCGGTCTATGTATTTGTGAATGCATATCGTTGTTGAGAGCGAGCCTTTTGAGCTCACTCACTAGAATTTTTGATGACTCATTAATCACGCTGACACGAGTAAAACGTAAGCTGCTTGTCTAAGTAGTCATTGATGATTGCACGAGCTTTGTCGGCGTTAATGCCTTCAGGATTGAGCGTCCCTCTCAGCCAGATGCCATCAATTAATGATGCGATGCCGTGTGCGATCAATTCCGCTTGATCAGGTTGAAAAAACGATTTTAATTCAATAAGTAAGTGAGAAATCAAACGCTTTTCATTCACGCGCTGAAGGCGCTTGAGTTGAGCGTCATGCATCGAATAAGACCAGAATGCGAGCCATGTTTTCGACACTTTATTTTCCGCTTGATAGCCTTCGAAATTACCGTTGATGATAGCGTTGATCCTTTGCTGGTGAGCATCAGCAGGGAGCGCTTTTAATTCTGTTGTTACGGTATTCGAAAGTTGGCGCAGTATTTCTCGCATGGTCTCTTCGAGCAGCCCATGCTTTCCACCAAAATAGTGATTAATAATGCCAGTGGAGACTCCCGCTTCTTTGCTGATCAACGCAATACTCGCGGCATGCAAACCCACTCGATCAATCACCGTCATGGTGGCTTGAACAAGCTGTGGTTTACGTATGTCAGGCATCCCAACCTTGGGCATTTCTTATTCCTTCTATTTTATATTGAACGTTCAGTTAAGTATAAAATGACAGAAATTTAATTAGGGTTCAAATGATTATTTAAAACAAATTCGTAACAACACACCATTCAAAATCAAATAAATTATTTTAAAACAATGCTTTAAATATCATTTAGATCACTAAATAAAATCATTAAAGATTTGAGGTATGATGGTTACGGGTCAAAAGTTTTGCTTAGGAAGAGCAAAAAATAAATCAGTAGGAATACGTGTAGACACTTTTTGGGGGGAAGTTAAAAGGTAGTATCAATGAGTCTTAATACTGAAATTTAAGATTAGGAAATCTGCACTCAACAAAGTAACGAATCAAGACATGAACAAAAAAAAGGCCGATAATGACAGAGCCATCACCAACCTTTGCGGAGTCGTTATTGTTACTTTCTTTGACTACTCAATACGAGTAATAAAACCGTACTTATCAGAGTCTGCTTTGGTCATCCAGTGTTCACCGGAAGCCGGGGCAGAATCTAAAGTGAAGATATAGAAGTCTATCCCTTTTTCTCCCATCACCTTTTTAAAATAGGTCGCTTGCTGACGATGACTCTCATTGGTGTATGGGAATTCTTTGGCCGTTTTATTCCCTTCAGCCCAACTATGCACACCCACCTGTTTATTCAGTTCAATGACCTTGGTAGTATCAGCGCGTTGCAATATGCGTGGGTTGCCAGCAGCAAATAGATCCGTACCACCCGAAAAAACCGAACCCGTTGGAGTCACAACCGTCGTCATCTTGTTGTTATTGATCATACGCCCGGTGTACATGTTGATTTCGTCATCAGCACTACCGCCAATATGGTTGGTAAACTTCAACGTCATCTCACTGCCTCGGTATAACTTCACGATATCAAAAAGCTGAGAATAGGTTGATGCGCCTAGAGTGGAAGTAATCCGTTCAACAGCGCCAGTCTCGTTGAGCACATCGCGGTAAAAAGCGTTGAAGGCAAACGATGTGGTAATGGTGACTTTATTACCATTTTTGGATTTACTCAGAATCGTCGAACCTAGGCTCGTCACGTATTGCGACAACTCGTTTTGGTATTCAAGATTAACGGAGACTTTTTTATCCTTCGTCATTGCTTTTATTGACGTAGTATCACTAGAAGTAAAGCGTTGTGCTGCATCACAATCAAATAGATCCAAGCCCTTGCTCTCTGTATAAATACCACAACTATCAAACCCAGCTTCAGGAAAGTACAGATCAACACTTTGACCTAAGCCATCCAAAAGCCTAATCACTTTTTGCTTATCACTAATGTCTTCAGCAAACTGAATTTTTTCATACAAAATACCATCGTAAGAGAGCTTCATAGCCTCTTCTTGGAGCTCTTGCCTCTCTTGATACAACTCACCAAGTTTAGCTGAAGAAAATACGTAGTCAGCCTTCGGTTCCTTTTGCGAAATGGTGGTTGATTGTCCCGTGTTTGAACTTGAATTACAGCCAGCCAAGAGAGCCAAAGGTAACGCTAGCAACGTATTTCGATAGTACTTCATACCATTATTCCCCAAAATTTTGATTGGAGAAATTCTATTGGTTAACAATTAAATTATCTGTCGTAACTATGTAATGGAATGTATTTCATCTATATCCTCGCCCCCCTTCCTTGCTAAAAACACTCACTTCAGAGTGCAAACCAACTCATAAGACCAGTTACACGAGCTTACATTCAGCCACTCTAAAATTATATATAATGCTAACAAATCATCAACAAGCCACATGGAAAGCCACTTCAGTAGTGTCAGGCAATTAAAAATATCAATAAAGGTAGACAATGAAGCGTTCACTATCTTGGACCATTATTTATCCAATCATAGGAATAGCACTTGCTTGTATTTTACTATTCTCTTTAATATCGACCGTTATCCTTGAAGATTTCGTTCAAAAAGTGTCGGTTGAAAATGCAAAGAACTACGTGACTACATTTCATAGTATTCGTAACTATTACTCATCAAATGTCATAC
>NZ_JBFRSN010000044.1:0-5999 GCF_041473595.1 Vibrio sp. 10N.222.46.A1 | reverse complement strand
CTGCTGCTGAGTAATTCTTTTTTGGCCTTTTAGGTCATTAAATTTTATTCAACTCGTTTAGGTATTCCCACTACAAGCATTTGCTTAGACTTATTTATAAGTTCGTGTGAGTACCGCATTATTAAATTTAGATCAGGAGATAGCCCATGGCTCGTTTCTTCCGTCGTCGTAAATTCTGCCGTTTTACTGCAGAAGGCGTACAAGAGATTGACTACAAAGACGTAGCAACTCTAAAAAACTACATCACTGAAGCTGGTAAAATTGTACCTAGCCGTATCACTGGTACAAGTGCTAAATACCAACGTCAGCTAGCTCGCGCTATCAAGCGTTCTCGTTACCTAGCACTACTACCGTACACTGACAAGCATCAGTAATCGGTAATAGTTAATAATAGTTTAAGAGGACTAAGATAATGCAAGTTATTCTACTTGATAAGATCGGTAACCTAGGTGGCCTTGGCGACCAAGTAAACGTTAAATCTGGTTACGCTCGTAACTTCCTTATCCCACAGGGTAAAGCAGTTATGGCAACTAAAGACAACGTTGCTATGTTCGAAACTCGTCGTGCAGAACTAGAAGCTAAAGTTGCTGAGCAACTAGCTGCTTCAGAAGCTCGCGCTGAGAGCGTTAACACTCTAGAAGGCGTTACAATCGCTTCTAAAGCTGGTGACGAAGGTAAACTATTCGGTTCTATCGGTACTCGTGACATCGCTGACGCTATTACAGCGGCAGGTGTTGCAGTAGCTAAGAGCGAAGTACGCCTACCTGAAGGCGCTCTACGTAACATCGGCGAATTCGAAGTAAGCATCCAACTTCACTCTGAAGTTTTTGCTACTGCGAAAATCGCTATCGTTGCAGCTGAGTAATTTCAGTACCAAGACGAATTCTTTCTTTTGAAAGTTTTAAACACCAGCTTCGGCTGGTGTTTTTTTATGTCTGCAATATGAGTTTTAAGCTTTTTGGAACAGCGACGATTGCAGGAATAGGAAGCACTAGAGAGGAGGGGCTTACATAGTAAAAACGAGGGTGTTCTTTATCGATACACCGTTATACCCGCTCTCAAATTTAGAATTGAAAAAGTAGATTTACAGACAGTACGGAATCTTCTTTGTTCAACCCTTCCGGTACCTTGTCGTGGTACTGTCGAGAGTGAGCAATTTTTAGTGCGATATTGTCGGTAATATCGTTGATGGCTTCTAATTCAGTATCAAATTTTAGGTTGCTGTGGCCAGACACCAACGTCACATCGGCTTTGAGCTTCAAATTTTTCAATACCTGCCATGATGTATTTACATTGCCACGGAAAATCGCTTCTTCAACGATCTCTGGGAAGATGATGTCATCGTCGTCTAATTCATCGAGATTAGGCTCTTGGTAACGAAAACCCGGCCCCACTTCGACCTCCAACACAAACTCTTCTGTATTCGAAAACTGATAACCTAGACCGCTAGAAACGGTGTAGTCCTTAAAATAAGCACTGTATCGTGAATCGACCCCTTTAAAGCTGCCATAGAGGTAGGTTTTCGGACTTAACTTGTAGTCACTCTGAGCAGAATATGTCGATTGCCTTTTATCTTCTTCGCCATCTTTGTAGAGATTGTAATATTTCCATTCGCCACTGGTTCTATGACGGCCAGCCGTGTACTCACCGTTCAGGCGTGCATTAAGCGATCGAGAATCAGAATTACCAGTATGCGACTGATATCCAAATTCGACTTCAGTATTCAGTGGGTTCGGCAGTTCTGAATCACTCGGTGCGATATCCATATCTTTTTCAAGTGTCGGTGCAACGACGATCGGCTCAGCAGCAGGTTCTGGTACCACTATCGAGTCGAGGATTGCATCAACAGAGGCTTTAGCATCATCCGCTAAGGCCGACGGAGTGCTCAGGAGACCGATGCTTAGAAGACCAGTGTTCAGAGCCAATAATTTGGACACGCATACCTCAGTTATACAGTGAATGAATGGAAGGATCGTAATGCTACCTTTGGTTAATTCCGTCAGCAATAGGTAAATTCTTGCTGAAGAATAAAACAAACTCATAGGATCGGATTACAAACGGATGTTCTTGGGTATAATGAACGATCATTATTAGTTATTGAGTGTAGTCATAGTGGATACCAAAAGTCAGAAATCAGCCAACGATCAGGTGGACGCCATCAAGGTCCCGCCACATTCATTAGAAGCTGAGCAATCTGTTATTGGCGGTTTGTTATTGGATAACGAACGCTGGGATACGGTGGCCGAAAAGGTTGTGGCCAAAGACTTTTATAGCCGTCCTCACCGTCTGATCTTTGAAGCGGTAAAGGATATCCTTGAAGAAAGCTCTCCTCTGGATCTTATTACACTCTCTGAACATTTAGAGCTGCGTGAGCAACTTGAAGAAGTGGGTGGCTTTGCTTACCTTGCTGACCTAGCGAAAAATACGCCAAGTGCGGCAAACATCAATGCCTATGCAGATATCGTGGCACAACGTGCATTGGTGCGTAGCCTGATTGGTGTGGCAAATGAAATTGCGGATTCTGGTTATGACCCTCAAGGTCGTACATCGGAAGAACTTGTTGATCTTGCTGAGAGTAAAGTTTTCGCGATTGCCGAAGGCCGAGCAAGTGAAAATGAAGGTCCACAAAACGTTGATAGCATTCTAGAGAAGACGCTAGAACGTATCGAAATCTTATATAAATCGCCACAAGATGGTGTGACTGGTGTCGATACTGGCTTTAACGACCTCAATAAGAAGACAGCAGGCCTTCAGGGTTCTGACTTAATCATTGTTGCTGCGCGTCCATCGATGGGTAAAACCACGTTTGCGATGAACCTATGTGAAAACGCAGCGATGAAGCAAGACAAGCCAGTGTTAATCTTCTCGCTAGAGATGCCAGCTGAACAGCTGATGATGCGTATGCTTGCATCACTTTCTCGCGTAGACCAAACCAAGATTCGTACCGGTCAGTTAGACGATGAAGATTGGGCTCGTATCTCGTCGAGTATGGGTATTCTGATGGATAAGAAGAATATGTATATCGATGACAGCTCGGGTCTAACGCCAACAGAAGTACGTTCTCGAGCTCGACGAATTGCTCGTGAGCATGATGGTATCTCTATGATCATGATAGATTACCTTCAATTAATGCGTGTACCTTCGTTATCTGATAACCGTACTCTAGAGATCGCCGAGATTTCTCGCTCATTGAAAGCACTAGCAAAAGAGCTCAACGTACCAGTTGTGGCACTTTCTCAGCTTAACCGTTCCCTAGAGCAACGTGCTGACAAGCGCCCAGTTAACTCGGATTTGCGTGAATCAGGTTCGATCGAGCAAGATGCCGACTTAATCATGTTTATCTATCGCGATGAGGTTTATAACCCAGATAGTTCATTGAAAGGCATCGCTGAAATCATCCTTGGTAAGCAACGTAACGGTCCGATCGGTTCGGTTCGTCTTACGTTCCAAGGTCAACACTCCCGATTTGATAACTATGCAGGTCCTGCATTTGATGATGAGTAATCACTAATGACTTACATGAAAGCAGCGACGGCGAGTATTGACTTAAACGCGCTTGAACATAACCTGAACCAGATAAAGTCGAAGGCTCCTCATTGCAAGGTAATGTCTGTTGTGAAAGCCAATGGCTACGGACATGGCTTACTGCATATTGCCAAGCATTCAAAAAGCTCTGATGCTTTTGGTGTGGCGCGTATTGAAGAAGCATTACAGCTTCGTGCTGGTGGCATTGTTAAACCTATTTTGTTGCTAGAAGGGTTTTATTCTTCGGGCGATTTGCCAATCTTAGTGACCAATAACATCCAAACAGTAGTGCATTGCGAAGAGCAATTAAGCGCGCTAGAGAATGCAGAGTTGGAAACACCTGTTGTGGTTTGGCTAAAAGTCGACAGTGGTATGCATCGCCTAGGTGCTCGTCCTGAGCAATACCAAAACTTTGTTGAGCGCTTACATCAATGTGCGAATGTCGCTAAACCTCTGCGCTACATGAGCCACTTCGGTTGTGCTGATGAACTTGATAGAGCAACCACCGTTGAACAGACCGAGCTTTTCTTATCGCTCACCGACGGTTGTGAAGGTGAGCGTTCACTTGCTGCTTCTGCGGGTCTATTAGCTTGGCCAGACAGCCACCTTGACTGGGTTCGCCCGGGAATTATCTCTTACGGTGTTTCTCCTTTTGCTGATAAATCAGCGCAAGACCTCGGCTTTTATCCTGTAATGACTTTGACCTCGCACCTGATAGCCGTTCGTGATGTTAAAGCGGGTGAAAGTGTGGGTTATGGCGGTAACTGGACCAGTGAGCGAGATACCAAGGTTGGCGTGATCGCGATAGGTTATGGTGATGGTTATCCTCGCACTGCTCCTAACGGCACTCCAGTGTTCGTTAACGGCCGAAAAGTACCGATCGCCGGACGTGTATCAATGGACATGCTAACGGTTGACCTTGGCCCTGATGCGGCAGATAAAGTCGGTGATGAAGCAACATTATGGGGTAAAGATTTACCTTCAGAAGAAGTCGCAGAACATATTGGCACTATCGCTTACGAGCTGGTCACTAAGCTGACTTCGCGTGTTGCGATGGAGTACGTGAAGTAGCTAATACGAAGTAACTAAATGTGAAGTAACTAATGCGAAGTAACTATGGATCCTATAAGTAAATGATGTTCATACGAACGACTCGACACTGGTTAATGTCTGCAATGGCATTACTTGGTGTCAGCTTGTCTTCTCCCGCTGTGAGTGAAGAAAAAGATTCAGCCTTTGTTCCTTTCTATTTTAGTACTGAAACCATGGGTAATACCTTCGGGGTTGCTGGTGTCGCAAAGGGTGTTTGGCAACCTCAAGCCGCTCTGTTTGGCATGGCGCTTTATTCAGATAAAGACAGCTACGTCGGTTTCTTATCAGCCTTTAACTTCGCACTGTCTGAGAACGTATTGTTCAGTACTCAGATGTACCAAGCTCGCTTTAACGAAAACCCGTATTACATTGGCTCTCAAGGCGATAATGATTCATCCATTGATGATAAAACCATTGCCGACGGCTTAGAAGAAAACTATCAGGTTGAGTTTAAGTATCTGCTGCCTTGGGGCAATGTTGCAGAGCATGGCTTGCTAGGAGCTTTCCAACCCATCAAAGATGTGAGCTTTGCTTCCCCATTAGAGTCAGGTGTCAGTTCGATTGTCTTTACGCCTTTCTATACGGCTCGTGAGCTAGAAGGCTTAAACAATAGCGAACAAGCGACAGGTTTTAGTTTGGCGTTTGATTGGGATAACCGTGATAGCACACGCAACCCAACCAAGGGGTCTCATACCAATCTTGAGTTTACTACCGGCGCTGAAAGTTGGTCTAACGATGACTTATGGCTGAAGTGGACATTCCAAAACAGTCAGTATTTTGCATTGGGTCCTTTGGGGAACTTGTTCGACCAACAAGTCGTGGCATTTGATGTCTATACCGCTGACACACCTACGTGGGGCAACTGTTCAGGGCAAGATTGTGCTCGTCCACCGGAAACAGAGCAAGCTCGACTCGGTGGCTTATATCGCTTAAGAGGTTATACCGGAGGCCGTTACCACGGTCGTTCTGCTATTCACTACTCTGCGGAATATCGAGTGCTTCCTGATTGGCAACCGCTGGACGATATCCCACTGATTAACTACTACGATTTGCCTTGGTGGCAGTGGGTGGCGTTTGCTGAAGTCGGGCGTGTTGCTGATGAGTACGATATCAAAACACTGCACACAGACATGAAATGGAGCCTAGGCGGCGCAGTTCGTTTCCAGGTTGAAGGCATTGTTGTACGTGCTGAATTAGCGCGAGGCGGTGATGAAGGGACCTTTAGGGTTATGATAAACCAGCCTTTCTAATTCTGGTTTTACCAACTCGACTCTCTTATATTTTTAAAGGGTGACACATAACTGTGTCACCCTTTTTTGTTTTCTACCATTATGTTCGTTAAGCGGTATTTCATTGTTGATGACGTAACGTTACTCACCTTG
>NZ_JBFRSN010000043.1:0-3053 GCF_041473595.1 Vibrio sp. 10N.222.46.A1 | reverse complement strand
GTTCATCCCTTCACAAAGCGAACCTAAACTGAACATGTCAAGGTTGAACTCTCAAACCAACACTTTTACGATCAAGAACAACGATTTCCATAGTCAACAGCTCCTAGAACAACTGATTAGACACCCTGATTTGAACAATGTGAATTTTTATATCACTTCAAATAAAACTAGGATTTATGTAAGTTGCATTCACCAGAATTCCTCATCACCTTACGGCCAAAGCATCAACTTCTCCATTGATATTAAGCGCGCTATAGAGAGAACTAGTAATGATATTGTACAAAAATGCCAATAAGCGCTACAGACTTGGCGTTGTCTTTTTACTTGCCTTGTTTCCTATTCAAATCTTTCTGAACGCATCGTTTATTCCTAGTTTTGCTAAAAACGCTACTACCCAAATAAGTAAAACGATTCTGACTTACGGTGAGACAATGGGAGACAATAAATACAGAAAAATCGACTACCACTTAAAACCTTATCTATGGAACCGATTTCTCTTACTTACTTCTATCCATTTCGGCAATGGGAAAAAGGTTGATACACAATTCCTTATTACCTTTTGGCCAAAATCTATTTATTCAATAAAATACATCAATAAGCTGGTTGACGCTCCAGAGTCAGAATATTTCGATTTGCCGGAGCAACATGTCCTTTTTGACGGGGGCGAAGAAATTTTTCAAACTTTGCGAGAAACCCCATACCAATATTGCTACATCCAACTGTCGAACAGCTCAGTTCAATGTGTCAATATATCTAAAGATAAAGAAAAAAATCGCCTTCAATGAGAAGAAAACAGCATAGCATGTGGACATTTAATCCAACACTTCGGCATCAACTAACTAACCAAAGTAATGGGAAGAGCAAAAAATTGCACTCTACAGATTGCAAAATTTTAGAGCTTTTATGTCAATATCAAGGAAAAACTGTTTCAAAAAACGCCTTAATAAACGCGGCTTGGCCGGGGCGTGTCGTCTCTCAAGCGAGTTTAACGCAATCCATAGCTCACCTACGCATAGCTTTAGGAGATAATGGCCGCCAACAAAATATTATAAAAACTGTACCTAGACATGGTTATTCGGTGGTTAGCGACCTCATAAGTCTTGAGATGCCTGTAGCTCTTGAACAAGACAACTTATCAACCTCTTGCTCAGAAATACCCCAAGACACTCCCCAACTAGAGCATCAAGAAAAGATTGGTCTATCAGCTCATCTACAATACCTTCAAAAATTTATTTTATTGATTCTCTCACTCTTGTTGCTACTTAGCATTACTTGGTTAGCACGGATCATATATTACAATAGCACCACAGATCGTCTCCAATGGAATCAGCGTGAGTATTTGGGGGTAACGTATTACTTTACGAATACTAAAAATGGAAGTCAACGTTTCAAGGATCTCAAACGGAGATACTCAAGTGATTTGCGTATGCTATATATTTCTGAAAACCCCGAGCAATTGTATATATCGTGTGTTTACCAACCTAACAATTTGCATGAACGTCACACAATGAATTTTAGTTTTTCCCGAGATTATTCAATCGAGCAAGTAAAAGAGGCCATTAATGAACAATGTCAGTAAAGCCATCGTTTGGCTGGTGTTGGCAAATACACTCATCATTGCGCTGCTCTCGTGGATGAATAACCTTAACCATCCTCCATTCCTCGATGGTCGAAACAACACCATGTTGTTTTCTCGCGGTCGTACATATACAAAATTTGAAGTCGATACCTTCAAAGAAGTTATTACCGTTGATCATCGGTGGGGAGGAGTCCACGATATCCATTCGAGCACACTATCCGAAGGAGAAAACAAGGCTCTCAACGTTTATTACTCAGTTTATTTTTGGGGCATAAACCTTTTTTCGACGACCAACGTACTACGTAGCTCAAACTACATTCCCTCCACCGAACTCGACTTCGCTGAAGCCCACTTGATTAACGATTCCTCGGAACAATTTTTCCAGACCTTGTATCAAGACAAATATATATTTTGTTATTCCAGTTTATTAACCAGCAGTGTCCAGTGTATCACTGCAGATTAATTAGAGTAATTAACCTAATCAACCAACACATTTAGTTATAACCAAATGTGTTTAAAATAAACCCTTTAATACCAATGAGTTAATTTAATTTTGTAAAATTACGGTCAACGGTAAGTGTTGTAAAATTTGGATTTGTTCATTAGTGTTTTTAAGGTTTTTTGGACATAGTACTAGCAAATAAGACATGTCCGAGAAATACAATACTCATGAGCAACAAAAGAGAACCTTTAAAGATCACTGCACTCTTGTTGGAAGGAAGCCCAATCACAGCGATTTCGGGACCAATCGAAATGCTGACCATCGCTTCAATACAAGCAGGATTACCTACCCCACAGGTTAGTTATGTATCCGTTACAGGTGAGCCCACTCAATTTCTTGGAGGACTCATAATTAACTGTAATACACATTGGGCATCCGTCGAACAGACAGATATTTTGCTAATAGGCGCATGTGGTGATATAAGTAAAGGGTCTTATGTCTTATCCGAAGAGGTTAAGTCTTGGCTACAAAAACAAATCGCGCAGTCTGAGTTTGTTCTCTCTTTATGTACAGGGGCTTTTCTTCTGGCGGAGCTTGGGGTTTTAAACAAACGAAGCGCTACTACACATTGGGTATATGCTGAAGATTTTCGCAAGCAATTCCCCCAAGTAAAATTCAAACCACACTTAAAAATTACTCATGAAGGCAGATATATATGCACCTCTGGTATTAAAGAATACTTCGCCGCAACAATCTTGTTAATTGACGCTCTGTTGGGCACCGCCCAAAGAATAAAATGTGAACAATATTTGGGAGGCGATCTTTCGAAAATAAAGCGAATTTTTTTAACAAGTTTTGTTCAATACCAACAGCACAGTGACGGTTTGATTAATCGATTACAAGAATGGATGCATAATGAAGACCCTAGCAGGCTCTCTGTCGCTATGTGTGCAGAAAAAATCTTTTTGAGTGAAAGACAAATGAAACGTCGCTTTAAAGCAGCAACTGGCGAATCTCCAATGAGTTACATAC
>NZ_JBFRSN010000042.1:0-10221 GCF_041473595.1 Vibrio sp. 10N.222.46.A1 | reverse complement strand
GGAAGAAACCGAACGCTTCCGTTTTTATTTTCACGGCTCAAATACAAATAAGCAGCCAATTATTGATAACACCAAGATAAACAGCGATGTAACGCTCAAACCAGAGAGAAATCAGTGCGATTTCAGCACGAATCAAAACCATTTTTATTCTATACTCCTAAAGATAAGCTTTTCTTTTCATGGAAGAATAATGATATTACCTAGGATTTTAGCAATCGGACTCTATGCTTTATCAACACTGACTTACGCTGCTCCATGGCAGTTCGTAAAAAGTGAAGATGGCATCATCATTGATAAGAGACCTCACACTGAAGGCTTGGTAGAAATACGAGCACAAATGCAAACGCCCACCACTTATTCTGGTTTTTTGCTGTTATTGGAAGACAGCGCGAACGTGCCAAACTGGATAGATAACGTATCGGAAAGTCGTGTTTTGATGCAGATATCTGAGGATGAAAATATCGTCTATACCCAGTTCAAAGCGCCTTGGCCTGCCAGAGATCGCGATATGGTGACCTACTCAAAATATAGCATCGAGGATGGGCAGTTTGTCTTGTCGATCAAGGATGCGTCTGATTATTTGGCGAAAGAGTCGGGGTACATTCGAATTTATGATGTAGATGCCTTATGGACTCTGCAACCGCTCACCAATGGTAATACCTATATCACCTATACCGCTTACGCGAACGCAGGTGGCATCCTGCCAAATTGGTTAATGAACAAATTATCGATTGATAGTGCACTGAGCACGTTTAAAGGGCTAAAAGAACAATTACAGAAGTACCAAGGCCAGCAGCACCCTAACCTGCCAAGTGAGTCTCGCTAGCGATACCAGTCGATGGGTAGATAACTAGGTAGCTAAGTAAGTGGTAGATAAATAGATACTAAGGCCTTCTAGCGAGGTCGCGAGCTAAGATAAGTGCTAAACCAAACACCTGAAGAAACAGGGCAATATTCTTGTAGAAAGCCATTTTTTCATCGAGCCTTTGGATTAATTCAACCAAGGTCAGATTATCCAAATAGTAGTCATCAATTCGTGCTCGTTGGGCTTCTTGAGCACTGTTTATCAGCATCATAAGCTTGGGTAAATTAGCCAACGAGATGGCTGGCACCTCCTCACTCACCCAACTCCGGAGTTGGCCGCGCAGCGCTTCATCGAGGATGGTGGCAGGTTGAGCGGTTTCTGTTGAGGGTTTATCTAGGTGGATCAGAATGGCTTCACGCTTGCGCTCTAAGGTTTCGATCGTATTCCAGGCCAGTTGTATTGAGTACACATTACCGTATTTACGATCGTTGTATTCCGATTTTTCCGCTTCAATTTTGTCGAGCACCAAGCTCGACATGACAATAGCCATGACGTTCAGTATGAGACCTGCAAGGACAATCGCCCAAGCAGGGGGAAGGCGCAATGCCATAATGCTCCCTAGAACATTTTATCAAAAGGTAGGTAAGCTAAGTTTAGGACAATCAAAGAGATCATGCAGATAAGCGTCAACACCATGCCCACTTTTCTACCCTTTAAGTTTTTTGCCAGAATACCTTTTGCATGAATCACACGCCCCAGAATAAATGCAACACCAATGGCATGAATAAGCCACACACTGGCACCATTCATCTCCAAAAAGCCCATCAAAATAACCGTAATTGGGATGTAATCCATTGCATTACTTTGTGCGGAACGTGCTATCTGTAGCGACTCAACACCGCCATCTGCATGAGCAACCAGATTGATTCGTCTTTGCTTAATGACTTCTATCGCCAACCAAATCATTACGACCGTCAGCAAGGCTGCGTAAAGTGCTGTAACCATTATATTTTCCTATTACTTTGAGTTTGTTGAGCGTATTTCGCTCACCTATCGACGGATGAGTTCGACAACGAATGATATTCGCGCCCGAAAATTTGTAAGAGATCTCTCACACCGAACGTAAGAGATCACAGTCAAGCTTCGCAGAAAAAAGTAAAATTACAAACCCAACCCCTTGTTTTATATGAATCCACGCATATTTATTTTAGTTAACGAGGATATTTATTTCCTAAGGCTAATTGCGAATAAAGCCTCCAAAGTGTTTAATACTCATGTCGACAGGGAGTTGGCAAGAACAGGAAAAGCCTAACGGATTAGGTATCTTCAGGATGAAGATTTGATGGCTTAGGATGAGTGATCAGCAAGGAAGTTTTACTCTAGGATAGAGTCACTTGTCAGGATGATGAGTTAGCATGGACACCGCTAGGAAGGCGATGGATTGGATAGGTTAAAGGATTTAGCCAAATCAAGGAACGATGCAAGGAGCATACGTGACCTTATTAAAAAATAAGTAACAACGTCAGTAGCAGGATGGCTACGAAAAAGAATAAACCCCGTTTGGTGAAAGCCAAACGGGGTTTCTTTTTTCAACATCGAAAAGCTATTAGTAACTGATCGTTCAAATAGTAGCTAATCGTTCAAAGCCACGTTACAAAATAATGTTCATCAAAAACATAGCACCAAACGCATTCAATACTGAAATCGCGATCATCACAGGGATATAACGACCTTCAGTACCAATTGGTCCCATGATGCGTCCCATATATTGCACCTGAGAACCCATCAAGTAGATAGCTGGCGCCAAAATAGCAATATGGTTGCCGTTCAAAATGCCTTGGTCAAATAGCGTGATAACCACACCGACTGCACCACCCATCGACATCCACGCGCCAATCAATACTGCTGCCGCTTCGCCCGGTAAACCAAATACCGCCATGATAGGTGCAAACACACTACCCATCAGATCCAGTGCACCAGTAATCTGCAACGCCTTAATAATCACAAACGCCATCAGAACATTAGGTACTGTAGAGGTTGTCGCAATAACCCAGCCTTTCTTAGCACCTTCAACGAAAATATCAGTAACCATTGGTTTCTTTGCTTTAACTTCGCTCATTATGCTACTTCCTCTTCCAGTTTTTGTTCTTTGTCTGATTTTGTTTTGTCTTCTTTACCTTCAGTAATATTGAGGTAAAGGCGGAATAAGTTCGCACCAACAAACTTGAAGATAAACATCACCGCAACAGCAAGACCAATTGACGATGTCACTGCCAAAGAACCATCCATCGCCGTTAGAGTGAACAACACCGCACCTGAAGAGAAAAAGTTAACGATCGCCGCACCCGCAGTAAACTGGAACATGGTGAACACATCGGTTTCACGCTTAGTCAAATGCCCTTCATCTTTGAGCTGACGTGTCATCGCAGCACCCGCATCGGTACTTTGCAGAGAAGCAATCAGTGCCAAGCCTGAGTTGCCCGGAATACCCATTAAAGGACGAAGTAGTGGAGTTAGTAGTTTACGAGCCGCGTCCAGTGCACCGTAGTGCTCAAGTACGTTAATCATGCCCAATGCAAACATCACGGTCGGAATAAGTGTCAATGCAAAAATGAAACCGTCGCGCGCACCACTACCGCCTTTACCACGCAGTGACGTCGTTGCCGCTTGGATACCATCAGCCGACTCACTCACATCGTAAGCGACCTTACCAAATGAACCGTTGAGCGTCGTAAAATCGAGCACTCCATACCATTCATTGGACTGCATTAAGCCTGAAAAGAACACAATCGCGAACGCGAGTGCGATATAGCTGCCGATCGTGACTTTACGATCGGTTTTGGTTGGATTAGTCATAAGGACCTCTATACATCTCGTTTATGTGGAACATAACACGTATAGATAGTGCAAACTAATGAGCAAAAGGTTAATGACCAAAATCAAATAGTGCATCGGTTTAAATAAAAGAACCAAAGCAACATATAAAACTGTGATTCAAATTTTAAAGTAGAGGTATACGCTAAAAAAATTAGAATATTTCTCATACAAAACTAAACAAACCTAGCTTCAACACCGCAATCAAAAACGCACATAATCGCCACAATAATCAGGCTTCGAATAGAAAGTTCAAAAAAATCTTTCATCGTGATCTCACGTTTTCACCCAATCTACTGTTTTCTATATAATCTATTGAATTATTAAGATATCTATCACACTGAACAGGGTTATTTAGGTCTACGCTTTTACCCGTGTTAATAACTTATTAACTTCGGAGCGTAATCCATGTTAGGTATCCAGCTTTCTGCTGTTCTCTCTTTATTATTTTTTTCTACGGTAGCAGGCGCTGCCACTTCTCAGTTGGGAGAGCCGCTCAAACTAACCAGTTCATTTGCTGGCTACCTATCGCTGACCATTTTCGTTGTCGCCTACATCGTGGTGATGATGGAAGAATACCTAAAACTCCGAAAATCCAAGCCAGTTCTACTTGCAGCGGGCCTAATCTGGATAATCATTGGTTTTACCTACCAAGAACACAACCTTGTTGAAGTCGCCAAACAAGCGCTCGAACACAACCTGCTGGAATATGCCGAGCTATTACTCTTTCTACTCGTCGCCATGACATACATTAGCGCCATGGAAGAGAGGAGACTGTTTGATGCGCTGCAAGCGTGGATGGTAGGCAAAGGCTTTAACTTTCGCTCTTTGTTCTGGATAACCGGTATTCTGGCCTTCTTTATCTCACCGATCGCAGACAACCTCACGACAGCTCTATTGATGTGCGCTGTGGTTCTTAAAGTGGCAGGTTCTAATCCTAAATTCGTCAACCTAGCCTGCGTGAATATCGTGATAGCCGCCAATGCTGGCGGTGCATTCAGTCCATTCGGAGACATCACAACACTCATGGTGTGGCAGGCTGGTTATGTGAGCTTTAGTGAGTTCATTCCTTTGTTTATTCCTTCGGTGATGAATTACCTCGTCCCTGCGTTGATCATGTCTTACTTTGTACCCACCACTCAGCCCGACACAGTCCATCAACACGTTGAATTAAAACGTGGTGCGAGGCGCATCGTATTCTTGTTTATTATGACAATAGCGACCGCTGTTGCTTTCCATGCCGTACTCCACTTCCCTCCAGTAATGGGTATGATGATGGGGCTCGCCTATCTGCAGTTCTTTGGCTATTACTTACGCAAGACTTTGCCCAACTCACTCGCCAAGAAAAAGGCAGTGGCGATCGCCAATAACGATGAAGGCGCCCTGAAGCGACTCGGTTCTGTTGTGCCGTTCGATGTATTTCGAAGAGTTTCTCATGCCGAATGGGACACGCTTTTGTTCTTCTACGGCGTGGTAATGTGTGTCGGTGGCTTGAGTCTACTTGGTTACTTGGAATTAGCTTCGGGCGTGATGTATAGCCAGTGGGATCCAATTTGGGCCAACGTCATGGTGGGGATCTTATCGGCTATTGTCGATAACATTCCGGTGATGTTTGCCGTGTTATCCATGGAACCCCAAATGTCGATGGGCAACTGGCTACTGATCACCCTAACCGCAGGCGTTGGCGGCAGCTTATTGTCTATTGGTAGTGCCGCTGGTGTTGCATTGATGGGGGCGGCGCATGGAAAATACACCTTCTTTGGCCACTTAAAATGGATGCCAGTAATCATGATTGGTTATGGGGTCAGTATCGCCGCTCACCTATGGCTGAACGGTGATATGTTCTAGCCTAATGCATATCAACTAAAGGCTTATCAACACGTGTCCAGACGTTGCTTAACTGCACTGCTGGACACTGGTTGCAGGTTAACACCGCTCCTTCTTGTTGAATGCGCATCATCAACCCAGAATCCACTCGGCTATTTCCTGAATTCAACTCGATGTTAATCAAATCATTTTCAATACGATAAGTTCTAGTGACCGTGTTACCGATTGTTTGATAGGTCATTTGTCCTGACTCAAAAAGTAGATAGCTGTTATCGTCCGCGTTCTCATACATCCCTTTGAACAAAACAAGCTGCGGTACTTCAAAGGGGCGACTAGTATCAGTTAAACAACCGGTCAGCAATAACACACTAGTGAAAGCTATTATCAGAAAATGATGGTTATTCATTTGGGCATCCTTGCCTAAAAATCATGGCTAAATAATATGCAACCAAATCATTATTTTCCAGAAAGTAGCGAATTTATTGCAAAGTCACGTTTTTATTGCAGAGTCACGCTGGGATCTCTTAATGTTCCTCCTGAGTCGTACAAACCTTCAACCTTAACCGATAGAACAGCGTTTCAAGTTGCTAGCTCAGTAGCTTTCTAAGCTTACTTACTTTCTTCCCTCAATCACTAACAAACGCTGTTTACGCTCTACCCCCCCCGCATAACCCGTCAGCTTTCCATTTTTACCTATCACACGATGACACGGCACAATCACAGACACCGGATTTTTGCCATTCGCCAAACCCACTGCACGCACCGCTTTTGGGTTACCAATCGCATCAGCTAATTGAGCATAGCTCCATGTTTCTCCATAAGGAATGGTCATCAGCGCTTGCCAAACCGACTGCTGAAACGGAGTGCCCTTGGCTGCGATCGGCACAGAAAACTGGATAGCTTCACCAGCAAAATAGCGATTGAGCTGTTTGATAGCCAACGCAAAGATCGGAAAGCTATCATCTTGAACACCTAACTGTTCGGGCTTGGTAGTGTGAGTTTCAAACCAAAGGCCGAGCAGCCCTTCATCGTTCGCCTGTAACGTCACGGTTCCTAGTGGACTTTGATAATAAGTAAAACGGTTAGTCATAATCTCTCCTAGCTTGGTAATTCCGATGTTTATTCATTGCTTCTATATCAGATAGGTATCTCTATTCCACTTGAAACATCGTTTAAGACTGATTCCAACAATGGAACGTGGCGTAACTTCCCCAAGGCGAAACACTCTCTGTATTAATGGTAGGGCGATGCTCGATGAATTTCTTCACCACCAAATCGCCTACTAGCAAGTGGTTAGGTTCACTGAGCCCGCGCAGCAGCGCATATTGAATCGTCCAAGGACCAATACCTTTGAGATCAATCCACTTAGAAGGATGCTCAGCTTCGTTATCGACCATGTATTGGGCAAAACGCTTTAAGGTTTCCTTACGACTTCCCGGCATCCTTAGAAAGCTCACATCAGCATCAGCTATTTGTTTAGGTGTAGGGAAATACGCTTTCTCTGATGAATCAGCAATTTGTTGTAAGTCAGAGCACTCTTGTGAATTAGCTTGCTCTTGTGAATCAAACACCTGATATGAACCTGAGAGCTTTCGCACCAACAAGTTGAGCTGACCAATGGCCGCTGTTACCGAGACTTGCTGCCCGAGAATCGCTCTTACTCCGGCTTCCCAAGCACTCCACACACCAGGGATACGAATACCACTCTTAGCCACCAAGTTGGGATCAATGGTGCTAAAGAAATCTTCAACTTTGCTGATATCAACATCAAGGTCGAACATACGTCGAATATTGGCGATCAAACTTCTTAATTGGCTCATATCATCCAACTCAAACTCAATATCCAAACTGCTCTCTTTGGCTAAAGTGGCCTTGAACCAGCCCTTCGAGCCGTTCACGTTCACTGTGCGTTGGTAATAACCGTCGCCCACCTCTTCTAAGCCTTCGATCATTCGTCGTCGATAAAAGCCCAGCAAATGATCCCAGTCCAACGGGCCATGGAAACTGAGTTGGATATGATTACTTAGATTGTTACTTGGCTTAGCTCTTCGTATTTGACTTGGCGAAAGCTGAAGCTCTTTTTGAAAGGCATCATTGAAGCGGCGCGTGCTGTTAAAACCACTCGCAAAACCGACATCGGTAATGCTCATGCTGCTGGTATGCAGTAACTGCTTGGCAAACATCAATTGGCTATAAAGGCTATATTGCTTCGGTGACACCCCGATGTAATTGTCGAACAAGGTTCGTAAATAACGATCTGAGATGCCTAGTCGAGTGGCAAGGTCGACAATCGACCCCGAATTCAGCGCACCGTTGTCGATTAATTGCATAGCTCGCAGAAAGGTAGTTTCAACACCTTTCCAAGCCGGAGAAAAAGGCGCGCTGTCTGGTCGGCAACGTAAGCATGGGCGATAACCCGCTTTCAAAGCCTGAGCTTGATGAGAAAAGTATTCGACATTTTCTTCTTTGGGTGGACTTGCAGGGCAAATAGGGCGACAAAAAATCCCGGTGGTTTTCACCGCTGTGAAAAACATCCCATCAAAGCGAACATCTCGCGCATATCGAGCCAAATGGCACTGCTCACTCGTTAACGCGCTGTTGTGATGAATATTCTTAGACATACTCTGTCCTTCTCATTAGCCATACTGTGCTCCAATAACTAAAAGTTTACCGTGAACTGTTATTGTCGCTAGCCATTTTCGGAACTGAAGGTTAGATAAATCACAAAAAAGGGTTTTCTTTTCGCTCAATTCGACTAAATTTAACCTTGAGAAAGGATTATTCTCACAACGTCAACGAACGGTACTCAGCACATTAAGATGCAGAGACCTATCGAATAATAAGGAAAAGGCTATGGTTCTTCACACATGTCGTATTGTTTTATCAAACCAACAGGTTCTCACCAGTCAATCAGTCGAACAGTCTCTAAGCTTTCTTGAAGACGAAGCGGATAAGGGGATTTCTAAGATTGAGATTGACGCAACGGATGGCAATCAAATCCATTCTTACATGTCACACTCTCTTGAAGAGTCTATCGAGAATCTAATGAATCTCTAGAATTTTCGAAGAATAGTGCTTTGAAGTGATAGGGCTTTTAAAAAAGGTTACGCATACCAGGCTTAAACGGTTTTATCCGAGTTAGGGTTATCTCTGATTTGGAAAAGAAAATCATCTCTGGTTTAAAAACAAAAATGGCTCCCAACTATATAACTAGTTAGGAGCCATTTTTATTTAGTCAACAAAGCATATTGGTTACAGAAACAGCTGTTACTCTGGTGTTTGTTCAGCGGCTTGTTGCAACGTGTAGGCAGTCGATGGGTCAATTTCATTAACCAACTTCTCAACCTGAATGATCGCATCAACCGAAGTACTGCTTTTACGGTAGCTCAGGTAAATTGGGCGATACCAGTCTTCAACCCCTTTGACCTTGTGCAATTGACCCGACTCGATAAAAGGTTCAACCATAGAAACAGGTAAATACGCACTGCCACCTTTCTCTAAGATAAAATCTAAAGCGATACGAGCTGTTGAGGTACGTAGATACGGCGCAGGCACTTTGGGGTGACGCTCGGCGTGTTCAGAACCAAAACGCGTTCCCCAGTCGACATAAACGTATTTATGTTGGAATACAGATTCCAGATCATCTTGCTCCGTTGATACCAACACCAAAACCAAGTCAGCGACTTTTTTACAGTTCAGCTCTTCCGCTTTGATCTGATCGAAAGCAAAAGCCATGTCTAAGGTTCGTTCTAGCAAATTACGGTTCAGCTGTTCGCGACCCATCACCTCGGCCATAAAGCCGTAGCCACCGAAAGAGTCGGTCACCACACTTAAGCAGTTTTGTAGATACGCATCCCAGATATTCGGTGTGCCACCCAGTGTTAACTGCAACGCTTTTCCACTCTCTAACGACAGCTCAAATTTGGCTTGTTGTAAGGTGGATACCATCACTTCAGCATAACCAATCAAACGCTCACCAGAAGAGGTCAGCTTGATGTTATTGCGGTCACGAATGAAGAGCTGAGTATCAAAATAGCCTTCAAGCTGTTTAATCCGCGCACTCACCGCTGCTTGTGTTAAATACAAGTTTTCAGCTGCACGCCCAAAGTGGCGCACCCTTGCAACCTCAAGAAAGGTTCTAAATACTTTCACATCCATCAAAAATACATCTCTGTAATAAATCTGCTAACTAGCCGATCTAGGATTGTTTATCGTAAAGGCAAAAACGTTTTGTTTCCTATTTTAGCCTTTTAACAATATTTTCGCGTGAGCAATAAACACTAATTTCTATCTAACCACATTACTGAGGCTGATATGTCTGAGACCGAATTCCGACACGGAAAAAAACGTTTTTATGACACCATTAAATTCCCACGAGGGTTTGCTAAGTCGGGTGATTTTACTCTTTCAGAAGAGGAAATCCTAACCTTGTTTGGTGACACTATGCTTGCACTTGAGACTGGCGAACTTTCGCCAAGCAACTCAGAAGAAAAACATTTCATCAAAGTGTTGTCTCACCCTCATAAGGCGAAGTCCAAGTTAGAGCGTGTTTGGTTGAAGTACATTCAACTGGCTCGTGGACGCCGTCGCTTTCATACCCTAAACGGCTGCAAACGCAGCGAAGTTTCTCGGGAAGAATACGAAAGAGAGTTAGTGTTAGAAGATTAGTAAAACAGCTCAAAGTGATACCTCATCACTTTGAGCTTTTTTTGGGT
>NZ_JBFRSN010000041.1:0-8442 GCF_041473595.1 Vibrio sp. 10N.222.46.A1 | reverse complement strand
CCAGAAGTCGCTAAACCTGATGCCAACAATACAGAGACTCCGGGGTTATCAATCGCCATAAAAGGCAGCATCAAGACAGCAATCAACAATATGGTGGCGAAAAGGTTCCATTTAGGGTCTACAAACAAGTAGTAACCCCAAAGCATCATTAGCCCCACTAAAATCAGCAATGGGATCGGGTAATGGGTAATTCCTCGCGACAGCAATAAACCTAACCCCATGGTGACAACAACAGCCAATAACAATTCGTAGACCGTTTCCTTATGGAGGTTTGGTTTATCAATTAAGAACTTAGCAGTGAACACTGGCGCCACAAACGCAAGTGGCCAGTTTATCCATGCCGCCAAGAAAACAGCCAACGTGACCCCTACGGTAAATCGCAGGATCCGTTGCTGTGTTTGTTGGTCAGGAATCGGCTTATCGGACATAAGACAATACGCTAATCAGACGAATCCATACTTTGCCTATCGCGTTGAACACAAAGTTGTCGCCGCTATAAACAATCACATCCGCTTGGCCGCCCACTCGAAGCATGCCTTGCATCTCATCTCGTTCAAATTCGATAGTGATAGGAAGCATCTGTGTTTGACGCAACCAACCCGTTTGTTGGCTAGCTTGAGCAAGCTTACCTGCTTGATCATTTTGTCCCCAATCAACACCCCAATCGATGCTACTCACTCGCCCTTTCACGATTTGTCCTGGAGCGAAATCCAATGCCACTTCCACTTCATCACCGACGGTTACGTTACCAAGGCTATTTTCACGATAATAAGCTTCAATCCAGATATCTTCCGTCGAAACAAAAGTCATGATCGGTTGACCTGCTGATGCGTAAAAACCCTCAGAAAGGCTAAAGTTAGAAACGCCACCTTGTGTCGGTGCTGTAATCACGGTGCGCTCTAGGTTCAACTGTGCCTGTTCAAGTGCTAACAACGCCGCTTTCACTTGGCTGTTTTCCTGACCTTCTTTACCCATTTGTTTCTTAGCACGGTCAAGGTCAGCTTCTGCATTGACAACCGCCGCTCGAGACGTTGCTAATGCGGCTCTCGCTTTATCTGCATCTGATTTAGAAACCACACCTTTATCAGCCATCTCTAAAACACGCTTGGCTTGTAGCTTGGTGTTTTGTCTTTCAACAATCGCTGAAGTGAGTTTCGCTTGCGCTGAAGCAATACTCGCGGTTTGAGCACCGACATTTTGGCCTGCAATCTCTAAATTTTGCTCGGCTTGTTGTACTGCAATTTTGTAATCAGACTCATCTAAAATAGCTAACTTGTCACCTTGATTAACCAGTTGGTTTGGTTGAACCAGTATATCGAGCACTTTACCCGACACCTCAGGCTTGATTGGAACGATATAACCTTTTACACGAGCATTATCAGTAATAGGGATGATGCGGTCTGAAATGACACTGAAGAGCAACATGAATGCAACAAACAACAATAGGTAGTTTGTAACCTTTCTTACTTTGTCTTTTCCGTTTTCTTGCTGGCCAACTTCTTCATTGGCTTCTTGCTTATTCCCTTTGGCTTCTGACATGGGGCTCCCTTCTAGATAACTAAGATCAACAAAATTAATACTTTAAAAATAAACCCAGCAATGGAAAACTCAAGTAAATAGGGTTAGATTTAGTAAACAAAACGTTGCAAATGATATGCACGTCTAATAATGCAACAATATATACAGGATTGTATTCTCATGACCTCTAGTCACTACCAAGTCCCAGTAATTCAGACGAACTACGCTAAAATTCTGGTTCAGGTTTTTTCTGACTATGGTCTTGATTTACATATGTTGCTTAAAGATTCCGGTTTACCACCTGACCTTATCGAATCAGAAAGTGATTTTGTGCCATCGGAATCCATTAAGCGTTTGATTTACCTCACATCGGCGCAACTTGGCGTATCTCGGTTCACCGATATTCTAGGACTCGCATTTCGACGTCGAATCATCCCAAATGTCTTGCATCAATTCACCGAATTTAAAACCATTGGTGATTCGCTGAAACACCTAAATTCAATCTTTGCCTACGACTCTCCAGGCAGCAAAGTCGAGCTTATTCAAGAACACGGCCAAAGTTGGTTTTGCCGAACTGCACCCGAAGACAATTCCCCTACGTTTCAATGGGGAGAAGCTTTTGCAATTACATATATCATTGAGTTAATAACCATTTTATCCAAATCCCCATGGTTGCCTAGTAAGGTGCGTCTGCAAGGACATGACATCGATGTCGTCAAAACACTGGTGCCAAGTAGCTGCCAATTGTTTGTTGAACAGTCGTCGACGGCTGTGCTGATCCCTGAAGAAATCTTACAACTCCCAATTCGCCTAACCTCTAAAGAACTCAGTGCTAAACCGACTCTTATTGAGTGGCACACCAGCTTTACCGATAGCGTTTATGAGCTACTCAAGCCCTACATGAAAGAACAAGATCTCTCATTTGAAGAAGCGGCTGAACTGCTCAATTTTTCTGTGCGAACGTTTCAACGCAAACTCAAAAATGAAAATACGACCTATCGAAAAATCAAAGAAAACCTAATGTTTTCAGTCGCATGTGAGCTGATGGAAGAAGGACACACGCTGACCTACATCTCTAGCCAACTCGGCTACACCAACATCTCTCACTTTTCTCGGGCGTTTAAGCGTGTGTCTGGTCTTACGCCGAAGATTTACCAACGTTCAATTTTGGACTAAGTGTAGTTTTGGACTGAATACAATTTTGGGCTAAGTACAATCTGGCCTCCCTCTCAGTTCCATTTGTAAGAGTGTCGCTAGATCTATCGCGCCCCAAAGCTCCTCTACGTCTTGTACCCTAAAATAAATAATCATACTTACTCCTCTTTAAGTCGAAGTACCATCTTGGATCAATCTCGACAGAGATACTTACCATAATGCGCCACACCCACTTTAAGAGCTGTTTCGCATATAAAACAATAAGCGTTTGAAAGTTATAAGTTTATCTCCTAAGTTTTTTATAACCCTTTACTCAAGAAGATGTAGATGAGCAATATAGAAAAAGTATATGGATTTAATACGCCCCAACGGCTCTTTGTCGGTTACACACTCGCCGTACTCGTTGATTTAACCGTTCTCAATTTTTTTGATGAATATTGGGATTTCGTCAATATCGAGTCTTTCACCATCTCATTTGCTGCTGCGATTTTGCTACAGCTGTTGCTCAAGTTATCCATCGGCTTAGAACATAAGCTCGCGGATTACTTCAAGTCGAAACCCGGCACTGCCCCTAAGATCTACAGAGGCCTGTCGAGCTATGTGATTCTCGTCGGTTCAAAATTCGTGATGCTAGAAGCCATCAATATCTTATTTGGTGACAAAGTGGATTTTACGGGGCCTTGGAACGGTGTCGTCGCCTTCTTTGCAGTGGTATTTACCATTCTGGTTGCCGAAGTGATTGTTTCTAAAATCTACTTTGCATTGGATGACACGCAGAAAACCGAAAAAGCCTAACTGCTCTATCAATTTTCAAGTGAACTGCCAACAATAAGTGGGCTACTCGGGAAGCCGATAACGTTGCATCACTAAAAAGCAAAACGCTTCCCGAAGGATCGGTTAAAAGCGTTTTGCGCTTTTTTGAGGGAGTGTTGACGGAGATGAGCTTAGAATGACGAGGTTACTTCTCCCTCGCCACGATTAAGACCATTTTTAGCTCGCTCTAAATTTAACCGCGAAAGATCTGTGCACCAAGAAGGCTCTCACGTGATCGTAAATCAGATTAAACACAAACGCGTAAATGGTAATAAAAATGGTCACGCCGATATCCATTAAGAATGCCTGCCAAATCCCCACATTAAGCAAGAAAGCCATCACTGGGATCGTCGCTATCAACAAGCCTGCTTCAAACAAAACCACATGGAATATTCTCAGCTTAAGTGAACGCTGAGATTTTTCACCCGTAAAGTAGCGATCAAAAATGCGGTTAAAACAGTAATTCCAAATCATAGCGATGGTCGCAACAACTATCATAGTTCCTGATAAGGCATTCACATCATGATCGGTAAATATCGCCAACCCCATAATTGAAAGCGTGACGGCCAAAACTTCGAATAACACTGAGTGGAACACTCTTTCTAACGTACTCATACATTCCTCTAAATAATCTAGTATGTGTTGGATTAGCTCGATTATGTCATCGAAAATAATAAGAGAAAGTTAACAGCCATCACGATTAGTGATAGTCTGAGCATTATCATCCCATTTGGTATTGAGCGAGAGGTAACATGTACAGTTTTGAGCAATTAAAAGTCTTCGTCACCGTGTGTGAAAGTGGCTCTTTTTCTGCTGCAGCACGCAAGCTGAAACGCGCTCAGTCTGGTGTCAGCCAATCGATCGCCAACCTAGAAATAGCTATCGACCAAGAGCTGTTTAACCGCGAGAAAAACATCCCTGTTTTGACCAACACAGGTAAAGCCTTATTGCCTGTCGCTAAGTCGATTCTCGACCAACAAAAGTACTTCGACCAAAAAGTAGAATCGCTGACACAAGAAGATGAACACGAACTGATCATTGCCATTGATGAGAGCATCATAGACAAGAACTTCATTAAGATAATCAGCTCACTAGCCGATCAGTTTCCAATCACACACTTCGATATTATTACCACTTCAACCTTCGATGTTGAAGACTTAGTGAGACGTGGCAAAGCGCAGATAGGCATCATCTATGCGGATGGTGAACTTAAAGTGGATATGGACTTCTTCTTACTGGGCCAAGCACGTTTTCTTACGGTTAGCTCCGCCACTCACGAACTGAGCCAAATGCCCGTCGTTCAAGACTCAGACCTAAAGCGCTACCGCCAATGTGTGCATCGCAGTTCAAAGCAGCGCGAACTGTGGTTCACCTACGGTATTAGCTCGATGCTTTGGTATGCCAACAACCACAAAACGATCATCGATCTCGTTGAACAGAACGTTGGCTGGGCAAATGTGCCTGAAATGATGGTGATGGAAGGCATTCAAAAAGGCGAACTTGTGGCGTTACCTGTCTCACACGAGCATGGTGGTTGGATTACTCCAGTGGGTTGCTTAGTGTCTCGCAGCCATATCAATGGCCCAGTGTTAACAAGTTTACTTGAAAAACTAAAAGGCCACTCATTAGAGAACAATCAATGGCAAGCCAACTAATCTCCCCCCAATTCTTGAGTTCAGCCTATTTTAGCAACTGAATCCTAAGTCAATGACGGTGGTGTTTTCTCCAGCACTACCTCATTTCCGCTTTTCGTGCCGATAATTTTCTTTGTCGTGTGGATAAAACACCCTAGTTGATGTCCCAAAGTGACATAACTAGTATGCGATCCCAAAGGGTTTGTCTTATCAAACTGATATCGACAAACCCAAATCGCTCTTTAACACCACTGACCCAACTTCAAATCTCCCAGATAAACGCTCTGTCTTACAGTTGCTTATGCCGGTTTCAAATAGATCACTTTTGAATATTGATTCGCACCCAGTTTATGAGCGCTCTTCGAGTGCTTTTTTATATCTAAATGAACCTTTTGGAAAATTTGTCGTGAACGTTTTAAGAAATATTTGCCCTGAGAAAATGGGTAAAGAGCGTAACAAACGAGAGTATGATTTACGCGTACTTAATTGTGTCAGTGAAAGCGAATATGAATCGCGTATGGCAGTATGGAATAGCTTAACTTTGGTTGCGACTCCGTCTGTTTCAGAAACAAAAGGCTTCATCGATGAGGCTTTCAACAAACTTCAGCAAGATTTGAAAGAAGCCAGCCGCGAGTTATCGATTAACTACACGGACTTCATTGCAATGGCGCATGAAGAACTCAACTACATTAAGGTGTTTGTTGCTAATAGGACCGCACAATACGGTTGGTATGCCGCGATCGTTCTTATGATCATCGCTACTGTTGCTCTATGCGCTCAGTAAACCAAACTGTGTATTCAATAAATTGTCTTAGAAGCTCAATCGATAGGCCAATTTAGCCTTTGTATAAGCTTGTTCTTTAACTAGAAAACAAATGGTTAACCTCATTTGTTTTCTAGCCTATAACCCCTTCACTCTCCCATTAGAGACAACAGATCCTGCGTCGCTTGTTTTGGATCTTCAGCGTGACATATCGCAGATACCAGTGCTAACCCATGAATGCCGCTCTCAACTAACTGCGGGATGTTCGATTCGTTAATTCCACCAATACCGACAATCGGTAACTTCGTTGTCTCCAACGCCATTTTAATGCCGTCATAACCCCAATGTTTCTTAAGGTTTGTCTTAGTCGGTGTGGCAAAAAGCGCACTGAGGCCAATGTAATCGATCGGCAAACTATCGGCTTCTCGAAGCTGTTGTTCAGTTTCAATCGACAAACCAAGAATCTTATCTGGACCAATCAACTGACGGGCTAACTCAGCAGGCATATCTGATTGACCTAAATGCAAGCCGTCAGCATCCACAGCCAACGCAACGTCCATTCGGTCATTAATGATCAACGGGACACCAGAGCCAGCCAAAATCGACTTAACGGCCTGCGCACGTTCAATAAAAGCTCTGACATCTCCATGCTTCTCTCTTACTTGAACCATAGTGACACCACCAGCGATTGCTTGTTCAACGACAAACTTAAGCGTTTCTAGATCTTGCTGGTCATCAGTAACCAAGTAGAGCTTATAAGGGTTCATATCGTGCCTTTGGAGTCGGAGTCTAAATTGCGTTTCTACTATTTTACCGACAATTTGCATCATGTGCATGGAAGTTAATAAACAATTAGCTCAATTAAGCATGCTCCAACAAATATGCAACCCATTGAAACGATACTAAAAAACCGAATTTTTTAACGAAAGCGTTACTTATTACACAAACTATTCACTTAAGCCTGCCCAGAACCCTGTTTTATGGAATACTTCGCAGTGAAGGAATCAGGTAAATATAGGGATAGTAATGCGCCACCTTTCTATAGCATTTAAGATCAAGCTAGGTTATGCCATCTGCTTGCTCTTTTTCGTCATTTCAGGCTTTGTGAGTTACAAAGGTATCCAAACCTTGTCGAACGGCTTTAGCCAATACAGTGTACTTAGCCAGAAAGCGACACTGTCAGGCAACATTCAAGTGCATTTTCTGCAGATGCGCTTAGCCTCTGAACGTTATTTAAAGTCATTGGATGAGCAATACGAAGTAAATTATCAATCAAGCAAACTCGCGATTGATGAACTGCTCAACAACTTAATCCAAACCACCACCAAAAACGATAGCCTAGCTAGCCTGCAATTAGTGCAAGACAGCGTAGCGGCATTTGACACGGCTTATGGCTCAATGAAACAGAGCCAGCTGCTCATCGACCAATTGGTGAATGTCGAGATGGTCAAACGAGAAACCAACGCCCTCAAAGCCGCGCAAAGCTTGTTGTATGAGTCGTACAACAACAACGATCCAAACGCGAGCTTATACGCGGGTATGTTGATGGAGAACTTCCTCGCAGCCAAGATCACTGTACTGAGTTACTCAAACAACAACGACCTAAAAACCTATGAAGCGGGTAAAGATATCTTTGAATACGCGTTGCCGGGTATTGAAGGCGACATTGAGTCTCTCAAATCATCCCCTTACCAAAGCGAGTTGATTGAAGATTTCTCTAACCAGCGCGAAGCGTATGCAAAAGGCTTTGAACAAGTTCATCAGCAGATGATTGAGAACACGCAAAGAACTGCGACTCTTGCCTCGATTGGTGACAGCTTGGCTATTGCGGTCGCGGATGCTCAAAGTATTCTAGAGCAACAGAAACAAGTATTAACGCCAGAACTGCAAGCCAGTGAAAAACGTTCAGTTCAAATCATCTTCTTGCTAACAGGTGTGGCTTTGGTGATTGGCATGACAAGCGCTGTGTTGGTGACTCGTTCTATTACCAAAGGCATCGCACAGGTTAAACAGATCACCAATGAGCTTTCTCAAGGCAATTTAAATGTTGAAGTGAACATTGAGAGCAAAAACGAAATTGGTGAACTGCTAACCAACATGGAGATCACCATCGAATCGCTGCGCGATATTGTTGGTCAAGTGAACCGTTCTAGTGTGCGTATTGGTGAGATGTCGGAGTCACTCAATCAAGTGACCAATAACAGCTCGACCAACGCAACACAATTGAACAGTGAGATGATCAATATCTCTTCTGCCGTTGATCAATTGGCTTCGAGCACATCAGAAATTGCGGCAAGTGCTAACCACGCGTCTCAAGTTGCAAACCAAGCAACCGAGAATGTCGCGATGGGACTCAAAGAAGTAGACAAAACACTGCATGAAATTGGCAGCGCCGATGAAAGCATGCAGGTCAGCAGCCAGAAAGTGACGGACCTACACAAAGAGTCGATGAACATTGGCGCCATTCTTGAAGTAATCAAAGGCGTTTCTGAGCAAACCAACCTGTTGGCATTGAATGCGGCTATCGAAGCCGCTCGCGCAGGTGAACAAGGTCGTGGA
>NZ_JBFRSN010000040.1:0-8061 GCF_041473595.1 Vibrio sp. 10N.222.46.A1 | reverse complement strand
GTCGGGCTTATTGAGTTGAATCAATCTACCCGAGCGCTAATGGATGAACGATCTAATGCCGCGACCGAGCTATTGCGAGAGATGAGAGATTTGCACAATCAAGCCATTAATCAAAACAGTCAAAATATTCGAGGGTTGCGATTAACTAGCGAAGAATTGACTAACGTTGCCTTAAAAACAAGTCAACTCGCTACTCTCGCCGTTAATATACAAAACCTTGAAAAAGAATATTTGCTCGACGGAAACCTAAAGACCTACTCACTGGTCAAGGTTGAGATGCAAAAGGCTTCACAGTTGATTACCGAATTACACGCTCAAATTTTAGATGACAAAGGACAACAACGTTTAGAGATTGTTGAAAAGGCAAAAAATCGCTATTACACCAACTTAGTTCAACTTCAAGGCGTACCGGTCTCTTCTAAAAAGTTAACAGCCTCGCTCATCAATCAAGTCACTTTGAGCGGCTCTGAATTTTCGCGTTCGGTTGGATTACTCTATCAAGCTAAACAGATCCAAGTCGCAGAACTGAATCATCTCATTTCTCAATCTCAAGCAGAACTCTCTTCCCAACTGCTCATAGGTCAAGACCTATTGGCGATTCGCACACTACTGAGTCGTTCAAATAGATTCAACCGAGATTTTCTGCTCGCAAATTCAAAGGAACAGAAGCTCATCGCCGACAAAGTGTCACATGTAATCAATGAGATGCAATCTAAATCAAGCAACGCACAACGACTGATTGCCTTGTACGCACCAGAGGTAAAAATTACTGCCTTTGACGACCATATCAGCGTCTATGAATCGCAATTCACTGAGTTAGTCAGTTCACAAATTCGAGGCCATCAATTACTCAAAGCAATGGATAAAAGCTTCTTAGCACTGCGAGATTTTGTTTCTCAGCGCCACTTAGCAGAAAGCGTCAATGTCAAAGATTCATCTAGTGTAACCTCCCATTTGGCCGTAGGAGGTTTGATTTTCTTCGTCATTATTTTGTTGATGGGTTTGCTCGCCAACAAAGCGCATTCAGCTTTAGAAACCTTCACGCACAGCCTAGCTGCTGCACGGGATGAAGCCGATGCAGCGAACCATGCAAAATCCGATTTCTTAGCTAATATGAGCCATGAAATTCGTACACCAATGAACGCCATCATTGGTATGAGTTACCTCGCATTGAAAACCGATTTGACCAAGGCTCAGCGTAACTATATCCACAAAGTTAAGCTCTCTTCTGACACCCTACTCGGGCTAATCAATGACATTCTCGACTTCTCGAAAATTGAAGCTGGAAAGCTCGACATTGAGAAAGTTGACTTCCAACTTGAGAATGTACTCGACAATATTACTAACTTGGTTGGCTTACGAGCTTCAGATCGAGGTTTAGAGCTGCTCATTCAAGTAGATAGAGACGTGCCAACCAACCTTATTGGTGACCCTTTGAGACTTGGGCAAATACTGATTAACCTAAGTAACAATGCCGTCAAATTCACCGAAAAAGGCGAAGTGAAGATCTCAATCTCAGTAGCAGAAAGACAAGGCGATGACATCAAATTGAACTTTGCAGTCTCTGACAGTGGTATCGGCATGAAGCAAGAGCAAGCCAGTAAGCTGTTCACCAAATTTACTCAAGCTGACAGCTCAACCACTCGGAAATATGGCGGTACAGGCTTAGGCCTTGCCATCAGTAAAGAGCTCAGCCAACTGATGGGAGGGGATATTCATGTCTCAACGGAGCTTGGCAAAGGCTCGACCTTTTCGTTTACTATTGCTACTCGCGTTAGTCATTCTATTCAGCAACACCGTGTTGTCGTACCTGCATCAATTAACAATTTGAAAGTGTTAGTCGTCGATGACAACTCCAGCGCCCGCTTGATCGTAGGCGATATCCTAGAATCACTAAAGCTGACACCAACACTGAGCTCATCCGTTGATGAAGCTCTTATTGAGTTACATACCGCTGACGCTCAGAACAAGCCATTTGATTTGGTAATCTCCGACTGGAAGATGCCTAAGCGAGATGGCGTAGACTTACTAGCAGAGCTCAAAAATGGGCAGCAGCTCACAATGCCTAAAATCATGATGCTGACCGCATACGACCGAGAAGAGCTTGCTGAACTCATAGAACAAAGAGGCTTTGAAGTACCGAGTATTCTAGACAAGCCAATCACCTCATCTCATCTCTATGACTCTATTGTTTCACTCTATGGACTCGACTCAGACCGCGTATCTCGCAGCGAATTAGAACAACAAAATCAACTCGCTAACGTCCAACAACTGGCCGGAGCTAACATCTTGCTGGTCGAAGACAATGAGATAAACCAAGAGCTCGCAACAGAGCTTTTAGAGGGGCAACAAATTAAAGTCACCATTGCCGAGAATGGTCAGCAGGCGATAGATCTTTATCAACAAGCCATAACTGACGACGTACCTTTCGATGGTATTTTGATGGATTGCCAAATGCCAGTGATGGACGGTTACGAAGCAACCCTGCATATTCGTAACAAGATAAAAGACACACAAACCCCAATCATTGCGATGACAGCAAACGTGATGGAGCGGGATAAAGAAAAAGCACTCAACTGTGGGATGACTGACATTATCGCTAAACCGATTGATGTCGGCTCGATGTTCGCGACCTTAGCCAATTGGGTGTCACCGTCTAACCCTGTGCAATTTAATGTTTCGTTGCAAGAGTCCACCAAGATTCTACAAGAAGAAAACAACGCAGAAAAAGCACCCGAGGCGTTACCTGTCATTGACGGTCTTGATACCAACATGGGATTAATGAGAGCGAGCAACAATCACACCTTATACACGAAGCTATTGAAACGATTTGTTGAAGCCTACTCTGACAAAAGCACCTTAACTGTCGAACTATCAAATAGTGCTCAACAACGTTACTTGCACACCCTCAAAGGTGTGGCCGGTAACCTCGGAGCTAGCGACTTGCATAGTCTATGTGAAAACCTAGAGTCCGAAATTACCGATGACGACCTAAAAGAAAAGGTCATCAAAACCACGATTGAACTCAGCCAAGAGATCGCTAACTCGATCTTCCACACAACAGTCGCCACCGAGAATACAAGAGACCAGCAAGCAAAACCGGAGACATCGCCTAATCAACCAAGTACTGAACTATACGGCCTATTATTAGAAGCGGTATCCAATGATGACACCGAAGCTCTCAACATTGTTCTTAACATTGAGGACGGTGCTGTGGTTGGGCTAACACCTTCGGAATTTAAAAAGTTGGAAAGCGCACTCGAGGAGTTCGATTTCGATTGCGCGACTGAACTGCTAAAAGGCTCAACACTGGCTAGTTCATCATGATCGAGAAACACTAAATATGTCATAAGTTACAAACTATTAAAGAGAGTCCAAGTGGCTCTCTTTTTTCATCTGTCTCCAACAGTAAGGACACCCTCACCTCCCCGTGAACTTTATGAACTTTATTCACCCAATGTTCTTTATCCTCAATATCACCGCATTACAGACAATTCTTTAACACACCGTTAACTTTAACGTCATCTGCTAAGCAATACCCTACTCGTGTATTTAGCAGCTGGATATAAAACATAAGTTTCTCTCCATTGAAGAGATCCCCTACATAAGGAACGTGAACCATGTTCAAGGCACTGAAACCTACTCTTGCGGCTTCTATCATCGCAGCAACCTTTTCTTTTAACACTTTTGCTGCTGACGTAGAAAAAATCCACTTCCTAATCCCTGGCGGCGCTGGTGGCGGTTGGGATATGACGGCTCGTGGTACGGGTGATGTATTAGTTAAATCCGACATCGTAGAAAATGTCTCTTTCCAAAACTTGTCTGGTGGTGGTGGCGGTAAAGCCATTGCACACCTAATCGAGACGGCTCAACGTCAAGAAGACACGCTAATGGTGAACTCAACGCCTATCGTTGTTCGTTCACTAACGGGGATCTTCCCACAATCTTTCCGCGACCTAACTCCTGTAGCAGCAACTATTGCCGACTATGGCGCAATCGTTGCGTCTGCGGATTCGAAGTACAACACTTGGGAAGATGTAGTAAAAGAATTCGAAAGCAACCCACGTAAAGTGAAAATTGCAGGCGGCTCGGCTCGAGGCAGCATGGATCACCTTGTTGTGGCGGCAGCGTTCAAAGGCGAAGGTTTTGATGCGAAGAAAGTGCGATACATTGCTTACGATGCAGGTGGTAAAGCAATGGCAGCTCTATTATCTGGCGAAACACAACTGCTTTCGACAGGCCTTGGTGAAGTGCTAGAAATGTCTAAATCAGGCCAAGTAAAAGTATTGGCGGTAACGGCACCAAAACGTCTTGATGCGGCACCAAACATCCCAACACTAACTGAGTACGGCAACGAAACAGTATTTGCTAACTGGCGTGGCTTCTTCGCGGCACCTGGCACTAGCCAAGCGAAAATCGACGAGTGGAATGTAGCTCTAGGCAAGATGTACAAGACCGATGAATGGCAAGTGGTTCGTGACCGTAACGGTTGGATTGACAACTACAAAGCTGACAAAGATTTTTACGCCTTCCTAGAAGACCAAGAAAAACAGATGGGCGACCTAATGCGTGAGCTTGGTTTCTTGAAATAACTAACAACCATAGAGGGTCTATGTGCCCTCTTACTCTTTCCTTGTTTCGCCGTACATGAGTTAACTTCATACTCCTTTGTTTATTCGTAGACGTATTACTAACGCTTGCCGATTCGTTGTAAACGCAAGTGGCTGATAAACCAGTACCGTAATTCGCTTACCTTTGGTTAGTGATCCCAGACATTCTTCATTAACTCGCTCATGTACGGCTTTTTTACTATTTATACCACCCCAAATGGAGTTGGATATGTCGGACTTACCAACCAAATTTCTGAGTAAGGAATCTTTGCTTTCAAAGGATCGCATCGGAGCCATGATCTTTATGCTGGCGTGCTTGTGCTATGGCTACCAAACCACGCTAATTCCTTTGTTCCCCGGTGACGAGTACGAACCCTTCACAGCAAGAACTTTACCTACCCTATTAACGTTTATCGGCATCGGCCTGTCGTTGATCCTACTAGTTACAGGACAACCGGACCAGAAGGTTTCATGCGACACCACGCCGTTGAATTGGAAGCTGCTCATTGGCTTTTTAGTGTTGATGGCTTTGTACGGTGTTGGACTGACTTATCTTGGCTTTGTTTTAGCAACTAGCTTCTTCTTGCTTGCTGGCTTTTACCTATTGGGTGAGCGCCGTAAATCTATTTTGTTTGGCGCGTCATTTCCTTTCGTTATCGCGTTCTTTTTATTATTAACTCAAGGCTTAGATATCTACCTAGAGCCTGGCTTAATCTTCACTCTTTGGTAGGGATAACATTATGTTAGACGGAATTTTACAAGGACTTTCTACCGCTGTGATGCCAATGAACATCATGATGGTAATTGTGGGCTGCTTCGTGGGTACCTTCATTGGTATGCTCCCGGGGCTAGGTCCAATTTCAGCAATCGCGTTGATGATCCCGATTACATACGGCCTAGACCCTTCTTCTGGCTTAATCTTAATGGCAGGTGTGTACTACGGCGCAGTATTTGGTGGCTCAACGTCATCAATCTTAATCAATGCTCCAGGTTGTTCTTCAACGGTAGTAACCGCATTCGACGGCTACCCAATGGCACAAAAAGGCCAAGCAGGTAAAGCGTTGGCACTAGCAGCCTACTCTTCTTTCACTGGCGGTACTCTGTCAGCAATCATGCTTTTGATTGCAGCACCGGCTCTAGCAAGTGTCTCATTGAGCTTCCAGTCGTCAGACTACTTTGCATTGATGTTGTTAGGTCTATCGGCTGTAGCGGCTTTTGCAGGCCCAGGTCAGGTAATAAAGGCATGGATGATGACCATTCTTGGTTTGATGTTATCTACTGTTGGTATCGACAAAGGCGTTGGTGTTGAGCGTTTCACGTTTGGCCTAACAGACCTAATGGATGGCTTTAGTTTCCTACTTCTTGCTATGGCAACCTTCGCTTTAGGTGAGACTTTAATGGGTATTTTGAAACCAGAGAAAGACACCAGCGGCGAAGAAAGCCAAAAGATGGCCGATATTGGCAGCATGAAAGTGACCAAAGAAGAGTTCAAAGAAGTCGCGCCCGTTTCGATTCGTTCTTCAATTCTTGGCTTCTTCACTGGCGTGCTTCCGGGTGCTGGCGCGACTATCGCAGCTTTCTTAAGCTACGGCATGGAACGCAGCCTAGCACCAAAAGACAAGCAGAAAGAGTTTGGTAAAGGCAGTATTCGTGGTCTTGTGGCTCCTGAATCAGCAAATAATGCAGCTTCGAGTGGTTCATTCGTTCCGCTACTGACACTCGGTATTCCGGGCTCTGGTACTACAGCAATTATGCTTGGTGCACTCATCGCTTATGGCATCCAACCGGGTCCTCGCTTGTTCGTTGAGCACCCAGATGTATTCTGGTCGGTGATTATCTCGATGTACTTTGGCAACATCGTGCTGGTTATCTTGAATCTGCCTTTAATCCCTTACATCTCTAAACTGCTAGCGGTACCAAGAACGGTACTACTGCCAATGATTATTTTCTTCTCAATCACAGGCGTGTACTTGGTGTCTTTCAACACGATGGATGTGTTTGTGATGCTAATTGTGGCAATGGCGGCGATAGCGTTAAGGCTGGCCAACTTCCCGCTCGCACCGTTACTGCTTGGCTTCATATTAGGTGGTTTGATGGAAGAGAACTTGAGACGCGCACTGATGATCAGTGATGGTGAACTCAGCTTCCTTTGGGAACGCCCTATCACCATGACCTTCACTATTTTAGCGGTATTGGTTCTATCTAGTCCGATTCTGGTTAAGCTGTTCAAGAGTTTTAGAGCAAAGCCTGTTGAAGTGTAAACTTGGCTTAGCCTAGAAAACAAAACGAAATAAAGGGAGCCTCAGGTTCCTTTTTTCGTATCAGTCATTTCAAAAAACCACAGCTCCAAGTTGGTAGCAAACTCACAAACCCACCTCTTCACTGCACATTGCCCTGATATTAATAACAAAATCAAGTAAGGTGATTCATCATTTAATGCATTGGATTCTAAAACTATGGATTGGTTGATTCTATTCTTGTCAGGTGTGATTGGTGGCGTGTTGAATTCCATTGCAGGAGGAGGCAGCTTCATCACCTTCCCCGCTTTGTTATTCGCTGGCGTCCCTCCGATTGCAGCCAACGCGACCAATACCTTTGCTTCGTGTGCTGGATACATTAGCGGAGCCTACGCTCTGCGCCACGAAATTCAATCTGGTACCAAACAACTCAAGCTCGTTGTTGGGCTATGTGTAATTGGCGGCGGCATTGGTGCATTTTTACTACTACACACGCCAGAAGCGCTATTTACCCAATCCGTACCTTGGTTATTACTGTTCGCCGCTCTACTTTTTACCTTTGGTGGCACACTCAATAAATGGCTCAAGAAAGTAACAGCTAAACATAAGCACGCCACCAGCGCAGGCGCGTTCTTTTCAGCCTTATTACTTTTGATCGTGTGTGTTTATGGTGGTTATTTTAATGCAGGCTTAGGCATTGTGACATTGAGCTACTTGGCACTGGCAGGGTATACCAATATCAACGTGATGAATGGCATCAAATTGTTGGTATCGGCATGCGCATCACTCGCGGCAATCGTGTTCTTTGTTGTGAATGGTTCGATTGATTGGCCGTCAGGCATGGCCGTTTTGTTTGGGACATTAGTCGGTGGTTACTATTCAGCAAAAGTTTCTCGTCGTATTCCACAACAATATGTTCGCACCACAGTGATCATCGCAAGCTTTTTGATCACCGCTTACTTCTTCTATGCTAAGTAGGTTCTACGTCAACTAGGTTTCATTCAAACTAATTACTACAGTAATCACGGTTTTCGTTAGCAAAACACAACGTAAATCGCTAAGCATGAAGAAGTGACAATGCCCTCGACTGGTTATTTTGTGAACTATAAAATAACCAAGCCAAAATGTGTGATACGAGCCCTTTAATTAGCAAATTTGATAACAATTTAGACTGTTTTTTAGCCTTTATTTTGCCAAAGGTGGGATAATTCTCC
>NZ_JBFRSN010000039.1:0-20834 GCF_041473595.1 Vibrio sp. 10N.222.46.A1 | reverse complement strand
TACCGTCGATACCGTGGCTGCTGCCCGCACGGCTATGCTGCACAACAATGAAACGGGCGGACTCTTTAATCAAGCGCGCTTTGATGGGGTAACCGATGAGGTAAAACTTCAGCAAGAGGAGGCGCAGAAACCCATCCTCAAACCTGAGCCGATGATTGAAATGACCGTCAATTCGCAGGTAGAAAAGGAGATCACTAGACCCGAAAGGACGGAATACGTCACCTCCGACCAAGCCTATCCTGCGGTGCCAAGATACACACAAAATTCGAAAGAATAATACTTAACTAGGTGCATAAAAAAGAACTTTATGCACCGCCTAAATACTGGTATTATGATCAGGTATCTAAAGGGAGAATGACCATGAAAACAGTCTTACCATTACTGCTGCTTACCTGTGCGAGCGTGCAAGCTCAACCCCACTCTCCTGAGCTCACTCAACTGCTGAGTGAGATACACGAGCAGTACGAAAACCCCAAATTATCTAGCGCCCCTAGAGCAATGGCAGACATCACCAAACTGCCCTACTTCTTGCAGCACATTGACGAGACGGACACCGTGGAGTCCATACGCTTAAACGCTTACTTGCAAGGTTTGCATACTGCGTATTTTGACAATGCCTATAATCAAAAACAGCTAGGCGGAGGAAGCTGGTTCTGTATGCGCGATACAATGGCACTCGATCCAAGGCGCCACCCTGAGTTCCTTGAAGATATGATCTGGATGGTACTTGAGAAAACCGCCAAAAACGATCCGCAGAAGTTCAGACGAGCAAACTATGCAGGGTCCTTCGGCGTTGATATTTCAATGATTATTAACTACGGCTTACAAACCGAATACCCTTGCTACAGCCCTATCCCTAAATCGTTACAATTTAACGGCTGGAAATATTAATCTCGGCACAGGATATCCATCGAGAGTGAATGTAATTTCAGGTATAAGGCCAGTACGAGAGAGTAGGAACGGGTTAAATGTCTTTATTCTAAACTAGGTATTCATTGGCCGCTGCTTGGGCACAAAAACGTTCCTTTAACCCTATGCAGCCCAATAAAGTATCCTCTTAAAATGGTAGCGATCGTATTGGTACGCTGCTATTTGTTCTAATGAATAATTAGAGTAGTAGCTCTAGCTCATTTCTGCCCCGAAACAAGTTACGAAGCATTCAGGGAACTCTTCGCTAACCTGACGTTTGACCTACTTTTCTTATGCTACAAAGAATCAAGGTCATTGAAGACGAACCTCCTTGTTATTTAAATGAAGTATACAACTCATGTTCAATGCTCACTTTTGTCTCTTAGCTTATTACGCCATTTTGAAGGTGTTGTGCCATAGAACGTTTTGAACTGCCTGATGAAATGAGTTGTGTCTTGCCACCCAATTTTCGTAGTAATCTGTTCAACCGACATATTTGAGTACTGTAGAAGCTGCGCTGCTTTGGCTAGGCGCGCTGAAGTGATCCACATACCGACCGTAAAACCTGTTTCTGACTTTACAACTGATGCGACATGGGGAGATGTGCGACCCACAGCAGACGCAACGTCACTTAAGGATATAGGAGTAAGACTGTATTTTTGAATATAGTGTAATGCCTTTCCGACTAATGGCGACTTTGTGATCTTATTGTCTATTACAGTCGTCGCACGAACGACTTCTGCTAATATCAATACAATCAGGCTCCGTTGAACATCATTACTCATCGTTGTTTCAATATTGGTTTCTTGTTTTAAGGCTTCAAACCAAGAAGTTATACGTTGTTGAGCTGGAACATCTAAATGAGCCACAGGAGCACCTCCTGAACGAACCTCTGCGAAGGGGCGCATTATCTCTTGCATTTCGTTCAAACCATAGCTTTCAGCAGAGAAACCAAGTAGCCAATAGTCTAAATTACAACCCGCGACAGAACGATATGGTACTCCGTAGGGGACAATCGTAATGCTGCCAGTAACAGATTGAGTAGTGTAGCTTTGCTCCATTTTAAATGAGCCTTTTGTAGTAAAGAGCAAACCATAGTCTGGATTTACTGACACGGTTGAGCTTTCACTGTTTACGCCTTGCTCGTGGATTACATAGCAGGGTGGCAATGGTGTTTTTGGAAGCATGGATAACAACCTACAGTTCTTTTACAAGATCTTAATATCAGCCGATACTATCTCAATCTGTGCACTCAAACAACGCAGGGTCTTTGTATATATTAACCACACACAATCCTAGTAGCTTAAACAATAAAAAGAGATTCAGGTCGTAATATTTTTGGCTTACAGAACTAGAGGAAAGAAATAATGACTAAGACTTTAGCTTTGTGGGAGGAGCAGGATAAGCACAAAGGTGATCGCTGGGAGCTGTTTAAGGCGATCGGTGCTTTTATGACTCCTCGAAAAGTACTCTATCCTGGTAGTTATGTGGACATTTCACCATCATTCGTTTTTAACGATGTCACATATGTGGATCTTGATAAACGTGCTTCAAATTTTTTTGCTGATGAATGCACTGTTAAACAGATAGTTTTCGAGCATAAAGGGAACTCAGACCCAAATATACAGTTTATCCATGGTGACTATCGCTCACTGGAGTTAAACGAAGTTGAATTCGACTTACTAATATCTCTTTATGCAGGCTTTATTTCAGAACCGTGCGGAGAGCTTTTAAGAATAGGTGGAATCTTACTTGTTAACGCTAGCCACGGAGATGCAGCTTTAGCGGCTTTAGATCCAAGATTTAAGTTGATTGCTGTCGTTCTTCGAGACAATGGAATGTATGAGGTCAACGACGAAAATCTTAAGGATTATATGAAGCCCAAGAGGCCTGAAATCATGACACGAGAAAATATATTAGCATCTGGTCGTGCGATCCCATACACAAAATCACCATTTGCATATTTGTTTAAAAGAGCAAGTTAGTAATACAGAAAATTGTAGGAAATTATATGAGTTACAATGATTTAAACGACGGGGTCTGCATGAATTATTATCACGATGTTAACAATGCGAAGGCATATACTGAAATGTGTGATGGATATAATGCTGCTGAGCAATTGCATATGCTCTCAAAGGTTCTTTCTCCTGAGGATTCTGTTTTAGAGTTAGGCTCGGGGCCTGGTAATGATCTTGAAATTCTCGCTCAGAAATTTCGAGTTACAGGCTCTGATTATTCACCAGCTTTCGTGAATATTCTCAATAAACGGCTACCAGATGTACTTAGCTTAATACTTGATGCTGTAAAAATTGAAACAGAAGCTAGGTATAATGCAGTATATTCCAATAAAGTAATGCATCATTTAAGTGATACCGAATTGCGCCAATCTTTCCGCCGTCAAGCTGAGCTGCTTTTACCTGGAGGTTTCGTTTTCCATCTAGTCTGGCAAAAAATTCAAGCACCTGAAACAACTCATGGTCTATTGTTTCATCCGAGAAGTTTAGCCAAGATGAAAGAAGCAATGGGGCAGGAGTTTAACGTTGTTGAATCAAAGGTTTTTAGCGAATTCGAAGATGGGGATTCTCTTGCTATTCTCGCACGCAAAGTATTTCAGTCGTAGTAGTGATTGTTCTGTAGTGGGTTAATGAGATTTGTCAGCTATTTGTAGGCGACTCGCGTGATTTGGAATAGAAAAAGTTATCTGAAATAGAAGGCTTTCTATCTCGTCGTAACACGGAATTGTCCAAAAACATCACAACCTGAATTTTCACGCGTGGCATTTTCTAGCTCGAAAATGCCCCTAAGTTAGTTTGGCAATCTGATCTTAACGAAACAACTCATTCCTTCTTGCCTAAATTCAGCTAATGTGACGGAAGCCAAACACCAACCAAATTCAACTTCTTTCATAAATAATGATGATTGATTATCATGACCCCATGCATGAAGAGACTGTCAACGTGATGGCGATAGCGTATTATATGTATTGAACATGTTGAGCGAATCCATAAATCAAAATGTAATTTAATTACAAAGAAATAGATTAGTTATTATGTTGAAAGAGTTAAATGAGTTTAAGCTGGGAAAGTTTTCGGAATATTTGAAAGAAAATAGCAATGATATTGAATCTATAACTAATATCATTAAATCTACACTTACACGCCCTGATATATTGCAGATCAGAAATAGAAAGATACGAAAAGAGCGTGATAAATTTATAGAGAATTTAATTTTATTAACTTCCGAGTTAGATAGTAAAGTTAAAGAGGTCATTACTTCCAAAGTAAAGGTAATTAAAACTTCAGAAGAGTTATTTGATAATATATCGAAGATTATCGATGAATGTGATATAAGTGAAAGATCAATAAGCGCACAAGTATGGTCGCATTTGAAGCGTGTTGAAGAAGGGTTTGACTTAATTAATAAAAATATAGATGCTTTCCTTTGTAAAAAGCCAAAAACAAAGATGTTATCTCCTTACACGATTATTGAGAACGGCAATGGTGATTCTTTTTCTGCTGATGCAGAATCAGAAAATTTGATTAAATATTTATCAATCACTCTATTGTTATTAGGTTATAAATTCAAGATTTTTGATAATGGAAAAATAATACTACCTTTACAAGAAGGTGTGACTGAAGAAAGTATATTCCAAGCAGGATCTATAGAACTTTTTGCTCGTTCATGGAAGCAGTTGGAGGATGTTTGTCAAAGAAGTATATTGTTCGGTGGTGATGTGCTCTGGTTACAAGGTGATGATGTTCAGGCTGATGCAAGAAAACGTGGGTTCAAACAAACTTATCACTATGAAAGAGAAGAGTCGGAATATGAACTTTTCGACTCAATATCAATGGAACGACTTAAGAAAAAATCCCTTCAATATTACCTTGACATTTTATCAAATAAAGAAATAAGAAGTAAAGTGACATCTAGTCATGATGTAGTTGGTAAACTTTCTGATCGTATATTTTTAAACGAAAATGAAGTGTTAGCCTGTATAACTTTAGGAGATGTTTTTTGCGTAGATATCTTTTTAGATAAAAAAACATATAATGAATTAACTCTTTCTGAGTGGATAAGATCATATTTTATTTTTCAGTGGCTATCGGTGCAGGTAAGTAGAAAAAGTATTAATAATATTTTATCTCGCGAAGAAATTATAAATTATTTTGATGCAAAAGGAATTTCAAGAAATAAAAGTGAAGTGTTTATTGATTTGGTCACCTTCTCTCAAAGTTCACAAGACTTATATGATTGCCCTCTGATTAAGCTGGAAAATAATGATTATTATTTTGCTTACTATAGTTGCCTTAATTTTAGTGTTCCTAATGTTATATTATCTAGATTTTCATCTTTAGAAATAGAGTTAAGTGATAAAGGGGTCAATTTTGAATCTGACGTTGTTGATTTTCTCAAAGATGGTATTGGTAACTGCAATAGTTTTAAGTTTAAGCGTGAACTTGACGAATATGAGTATGATGCAGTATTTACATTAGATAATAAACTATTTATTCTCGAATGCAAAAATAGATCTCTATCATGGTACAACCCAGTAAAAGCTTTTCGGAACAAGGTATATCTTTTTGAAACAATTGAGCAAGTGTTAAGACTAAAGAATGCTCTAGCAACATATCCAGAAGTACTACAAGATAAGCTCGGTATTGATATATCAGAGTATGAAATTATCCCAGTTATCTTCAATTGCATGCCTTTCAGTTGGAAAGGTAAAATTAATGGTGTTTATGTAACAGATTACTCATCCTTCTCAAGGTTATTAAAAAGCTCAGAAATAAATTTGGTAATGACCAATGGACATGAGCAGAAGAAAAAAAGCACATCAAAATATAAGCAATGGAAAGGTTCTACTGTTTGTGCCGAAGACATCATCAATCATTTAAATAACCCAATTCAACTAACGCCATACATTTCTTCAAGGAAAGCATCAGGTTATTGGGGGGTTGCGAACAACGAAACTGCATTTACGTTGATAAATTATGAGGTAGACGTAACAGAATACCAAAGACAGGAGAAAAAGATGTTCGGCTCAACACCGAAAATCAAATCTAAACCTAAGGCTAAAAGTAATCGTAAGTCAATGATTAAAATTTCGAAAAAGAAAAATAGAAACAAATAGACATATAACGCACAAGAGCCTTCCTGCTATCAATATGTAATACGAATTTTTGGCTGCATCAGCAGCCAAAAATCAAACAATAAAATAAAGATATCTATTTAACTCTGTTATTGCCTCGAAAGTACAAAACAGCAGCTTCTGAGATAGTTCACGGTCAATTAAATTAACTTTTCCTAATTGATGAGATCGACATAATACTCAAACCACTAACGCTTTTCTGTCCAAAACCTTCACAGGCTGAATTTTTACCCGTGGTACATTCTACCTCAGAAATGCCCCAAAGTGAGTCAGATAGGGATTGAAGTCAGTTTCAAACCCAGCAACTTGCCTTACTTTTCCTCATGCCTAAATCTCTAATTATGTCGCCAAAACTTCTAACCCACTACAGACTGACCTTCAATCACAGTTACGTACGAATATGCTATTCAAGTATTTCTAAGCGATTGAATAGTATAGAACAAAATGGAAGTTCTTGATTGATAACGTGCCTCGAATAGGAAGCAATGTGTGTTTGCACGGTTTTCAACTAGAAAATCAGAATCATGTCATACTATATGCATATTTTTTAGTTGGTTAGGTACAATACTTGAGATATTCTGAATGTATGAACTCGTGCTGGCACGATATTAAAATGTTATGCAAAATGGAGGTGTTATGTTTATCAATTGGCTTAAAAAATATTTTTCGATAGAAAAAAGAATTGAATCTCATCCAAAATTTAGAGATGCATTTAAGATCGTAGGGTATGTTTTAGCTGGTGATAATACAACAATGGTCGAAGGTGTTGAAGCACAATATTCAAAAGCAGTCTTAATATTGTGTGTTCGTGATGCTCAAGAATATTATCAAGTTTGGGAGTCGGAAGAATATCTATACCATGAAGATGCATTGAATGTATTAAAAGCTGAATGCGGTCGTATTTCTGAGTTTATCGACAAACGAATTGAAATTTGTGATTTTTCGTCTAAAACAGAAAACCATGAAGTTGTTGATGTCTATAATGAAAATAACCGACAATATATTTTAGAATCAACAAATCTGTGAGATATCGCATAACAAATGCATCAACACGATTTGCTACACTCGGCGTTGTCAGTTTGCCTTTAGTTTCAGTGATTAAGGCGTTAAAATTCAACTAAGTCTGTATCGTAGCAAACGTGTTATGCAGGCGTTATGTGTTAAAGCAGCCTACAAAGTAAACTTAGGGCATTACACAATGTGGATTTGAATCCTAGCATATTTTTCAATCTAAACGAGCTTAACCATTTATTTAGAGAGGAGGTTGCTATGGTAAAACAGGTGCTTAACAAAGTCGGTGTCACAACCGCCCTAGTCACGTAGGGTGGCTATCGTTTTTTTCTTCGTTCCTAATCAAAGAATTAACATGGGTAGTATGTCTAAAAACGATTGCTAGGCTTCTGCCCTAAGTTTATTTGGCGCTTTAAGTGTATGGATTAATTAAATAAATTAGAACCCTAAAGGTGTGCAGGATGAAAACTAGAATAAAACTGAATAATGGTGAAGGGCGTTGTTGATCAAATCAGCTTGAGGTTCAACGACGCCATATTTGACTAATCGTTAGCTTCTAACAGGCATACCTAGTCCTATGACTTTGTTTATAGCTTTGACATTCGCCATGATTTCTCCCACTTGAGCGTTGTAACATCTCAAGCTCAATTTACCGCTGGTTAGTCCTTTATATCGAGACATTGCGGTCTCAGATATTGAGCGATAGTGGTAACCAGACTCAGATTTCCACTCCGTTATTGTTCCGTTTTTAAGAGCCTCTACAGCTTCATTTCTGGGATGCCCATCTTCCCAAAGAGCCGCATTCTTTCGAGGTGGTATCAACGGAGTACAGCCCTTATTTTTCAGAGTCTCATGGCAACTTTTTGTGTCATATGCTCCATCAGCAGATACTGTATGGATCTTTCTACGTAAAGGGTTGAGTAATGTTGGCAGCACTTCGTTATCGCCAACACTTACAAGACTGACTTCTGCACTAATGGCCTCATGAGTTTCTACATCAACAGCTAAGTGCAGTTTACGCCAAGTTCTGCGTTTTTCGGCGCCGTGCTTTTTCACTTTCCATTCACCCTCGCCAAAAACTTTGAGACCAGTCGAGTCAATGGCTATATGGCGAATAGCTCCTTTGGATTTATTGCGATATTTGACCTGAACTGTCTTCGAGCGTTTGCTGATACAGATGTAGTCAGGGGACGTCAGTGGAACATCCAATAGCTCAAAGATAGAATCAATAAAGCCTTGAAGAGCACGTAATGGTAATGAGAATACTCCTTTAATCATCAAGGCAGTTTCAATCGCTGTATCAGAGTGATGTGCACCATTAATACTGGACAGGGAGCTTAGTGACTTTCCATACTTATGCTAATTCGTGATTTGCTAATACCTGGTTATCCGAAACTCATTTCTGTCCAAAACCTTCACAGGCTGAATTTTTACCCGTGGTACATTCTACCTCAGAAATGCCCCAAAACTTGTTAGCTCAAATGCTCTACGTAATTTGGGGGGCGTGCGCTTTCCCTATCAAATCTAATCCGATGAAAGAGAGTCAGACCGAGCTTATTTTGGGCGTATGTAGGCTAAAAATCGTATTGCTCAGAATCCGCCGGAGTTATACGGAAACTTTCGGAAATTTCTGAAGTTCACATCCTAGGCTCTAGGCAATACGGGCATTAGATTGAGCGTGAGTATGATTAACGTTATGATTGGTTGCATATAATTAGGAAAAAAACCGTCGATAAAGCGTTAGGAAATTAGCTGGAGATATGTGATGGATGCATTTAAAAGCGGCTTGGCTTGCTATTGTCATCAGAGTCAAAATGAAGTTAATCGCATTAGACGATTTTCCCAATCAATAGATTCTCACTGGGAGTCGAAAGCAAACCGCTTAGACAGCGAACTTGAGAAATCGTTGGCAGAAACTACCTGCGAAGATCGGTATCAAGAGTTAGGCGAGACCTATGGAATGGTTTACTACGAAGACATAGTGAAGAGTGAGTGGATACACAAGCATAGTGTAGTAATTACTATTTCGAGCTTTGTCGAAAATTCCTTATATGAGCTATGTGAACTACTAGCATCACATAAAGGTCAGCCTCTAAAGTTACTTGAGAAGGGGAGACTATCGAAGGTAGAGAAGTGCCTACTCTACCTAAAAACCAATGCTCACCTTAGTCTTGCTGGCTGCAAAGAAGAAGCCGATGCAATGATTGTCGCCTATAAGTTACGGAATCAGATTATTCATAACAACGGCAAAGTGACCGATAGGTTTGAAAAGCAGAAGGCTCAATGGAAAGGCTTAGTTAAAGGCAGCTTAGGTTCCTATATTGAAATCGACAGTAAATTTGTTGCATGGTACTTAGAACAAGTTGCGTCGTTTTACCATAAATTGGCTCCGGAAGTGTCGTCATTTATACAGCGAACAAAAATTGCTTAACAGATAAGGATTAAGCGTTGCGTAGCCAAGGTAACGTGGTTCTGTCCAAAGACGTGCTGACGCCGATCTCGGCAAACACGTCTTTGCCCCGTTTCTTGTTGACGAAACTAAACCCACTCACTCTTACATTGAGAGCTTCCCATAGATTTCCTAATGCCAAACGTGAAGTGTATGGAAATGCCCCATTTTAACGCATTTTCTTGTTACTGCTTTTAGCGTGAACCATGATATCCTCATAAAAACATAAAGTTATGTTAGAAAGTAGTGTTCGTTAAATACATGAAAAATCCCAAAGTGGGATGTTTAATCACCCCACTTTGGTGATCTAATAAATTGTTAGCCTTTCTTCGACAGCTGCATATTAATTAATAGAGGTTTTCTTGAAACTAAAAGAACAAATCAGTCAAATTTTACTGACTAAATTAAACTCGATAATCAATCCCAAGTTTCACAATAAGTTCATCCTACTTCTGCTTACAGCTGGGCTTGGATTGCTTACTCCCAGTATCTTGAGTGTCTTAGTAAAATTTCAATTAATAACTGATGGTTTTGTAATCAATATTGAAGCAGGTGAAGCCACAAATAGCACTTTGGCACTTATCGGTTTAGCATTAGTTTCAATGTCGGTTTATCTATTGAGGTTGGTGAGAAAACAAGAACATGAGGTTTATATGTATGAAGAATCTCTAGATCACGATTTTTCAGTTAACTACTATATTTGTGAAGACTTTGATCATTTGAAAGAGTTGTGCTCAGGGGATTTAACAAATTTTCCTGAAGATAAAGCAATGTTATTAAATAATGATGTTTTAGATACAATTAATAGTATTATTTCTTCTCATCCTGACAAACATCGATGTACAAGTCATTTTACTACCGAAGATTTTGGTAGTGAGGAAAAGTACAAGAGTTTATATCCACATGCATCAAAGCCAAACAAAGCTCAGGCTAAACATGCTTACTTTAGTCTTGTTAGAGAATTAGACGAGAATGATAAAAAGTTTCTTTATGCTAAAGACTCAATCACCAAGTTGATGATTAATAGTAGTTTTTCTGGTCAACTTGGCTATGCTGGAGCCTATCCAAATGAATGCTGGGACGTCGAGTTTCAAGAAGAGCTTGTTGTAAGAAAACTATGGGTGCTGTTTCTATCTATTAAAAACAACTCGAATAAACTCGTTGATTTAGATTCTTTGTTAATTGATTTTAATAATAAAAATGAATTCTATGATTTCAAGTTAAATCCAGAGCAGAAGAAAGTGTTAACGCTACCAAAAATTATGCTGGAACCAGGCAAATGCGTTGTTATTCCTGTTAGCATTTTAGTACCACCTTTGACACCGTTATCACGCAAAAAAATTGTTCAACATCACGAAGATAGCTATGGTGAAAAAGTCTATGAAGTATTTGAAGAGTCTATAAAGCTTGAAGAAGATCAAACGTTTTTCGTTTACGGTGAGCAGTGGAATGTAAAACGCTTAAACTATCAAAAAGGTGGGCGTTCATTTTCAACAGACATCAGATGTTTTGAGCCAACAAATACATTTACTCTGAACGTAGGGTGGCAGATTGGTTCGTGTCCGCATTTATTTTGTATAAAAGCTGATAAGATCGTTTATGAAAGAGAACTGCTAGCATCTTGTGTGTCTAACGTTGGGGAAGACCTTTTTGTTGTCCCAAGCTCAGTCAGTCGGTTAGTCATAGCTGAAATTGAAGACGAGATTACAACTATTAAGTGTTTGAGTGTAAACGGTAACGCGTTAGTCCACGATCTTACCCTTAAAAAGGGAGATGCCTACGAGTTTAATGTAAACGAAGGGGACGTTGTAGAAATTGTGGGCTTGTATGAACCATACCTTAGTCAAATGAGTAACATTCCTGTTGGTAATAAACGAAACGATCTGATTTGTAACTATATACGAGGCTATAACAGGAAGGGCTAACTGAATCGGGCGTCAATTATCAATTTACAAAAGAGGATATAATGAACGGTATTTACTACAGAAATACATGTACGAATATACCCAATTGGGTAAATAATTTGCATGAAAAGCAGCCAATTGGATACGCGTATGAAACAGAAACTCACTTTGTTCATCTGTATGGCAAGGACGAGGGTCTAAATGTAATTTCTGTTGGACTTACAGCTATTGAAGCGAAGTCAGGTACTTTAGAAGAATGGGTTACTAAAGTATTTGGTGCTCAGGATATAAAAAGTCTGTCTCTACCTGTTGGGAATTCAACTCAAGGAGTATGGCGCCCATCGTTGTACTACTATCAGGATATTGAAAAAGCTCTCGATATTGACCTTTTTGAAAAAAGGTCTGCTGAGCAAGCGCTAAGAGTACTTATAGAGAAGCTAGACGACATACTGTTATACGTAGAACCTGATGCAAATGGTTTAAATTCCTATGGTCACAAAAGTAGAGAGCTTTTAATCTTAGCATGTACTGAGGTTGAAAACTCTTGGACTTCATTGTTCAAGAAAGCCAACATACCGCCAGCAAATGGTCGGATGTTTACTACTAATGACTACGTTAAATTGCTACCCAAAGCATGCTTGAATGAATTTGAAATAGCTTTTAAAAATTATAGTGGCTTGAGGAAATTTCAACCGTTTTTAAACTGGACAGCATCTAATCCTACAAGATCACTGTCATGGTACGACGCGTATAATAAGACTAAGCATGACCGTGGTACTTCATTCAATGCGGCTACACTTGAGAATGTAATGGATGCTATTGCTGCGAACGTAGCTATGTTTTGTGCTAAATACGGTCCATTTAGCTTATTTAATGACAACAACACACTTTCTTCTTTAATTAATCAGCATTTTAGTATTAACCTGATTAATAGCGATTTTTCAACGTATTACATACCTAAGATTACATTGCCTGCTGGAACTAGGGGCGACCTTTTTATATATGACTGTTATAGAGAAGGTCATCATAGCGGCTGGAATGTACAGCCTCTTGTACTTTAAAACAACTAACAAACGACTATAGCTTTAAGATACTTTTTCTAATCCAAATTTGGTACGTCATAATCCATACTCTAACGTGTTTTTGTCCAGAGGCTTCATAGACCTGAATTGTAAGCGCGTCATGAACCCCGCATTCTAATTAACCGGCACGAAGAATAAGATCATCTCTCCAACCCAAAGGAGAGTTGAAATGGCAAAACGACGCACCAACCTAGAATGGCAATCACTGTTTGAGCAATATGAAAGCAGCAGTGTTACCCAACGCGCTTTTTGTGAAGAGCATGGACTGAGTTTATCCACGTTCTTTGCCAAACGGCGTCAACTCCAAACAGCAAACCAATCGGGATCTGTCGGATTTGTTAGAGCCGAAATCGTCGAAAAGACAACCAAGTATCAGGCCCAGATAGCTACGGCTAACATGACACTTCTCATCAATGATGTGGAGCTGAGCATTCCTCAAGGTACGCCAGCGGCCTATCTTGCTGAACTCATTGGAGCGTTGTCATGAAAGGTATGCTCAGCGCGCCAGAGATTTACCTTTATCGTGAAAGCGTCGATTTTAGAAAGTCCATCAACGGTCTTGCAGCGATTGTCGAAAATGATACGGACCTACCTCTTGGCAGCGGTGCTCTATTTCTGTTCACCAATAAACAGCGCGATAAGATTAAGGTGCTGTACTGGGATAAAACAGGCTTCGCCCTCTGGTATAAACGCCTTGAAAAAGCCAAGTATAAGTGGCCTTCAAAAGAGAAAAATCAGGTGTTTACCCTCACTCAATTTGAGCTTGATAGACTGCTTTCTGGCTTCACAATTATCGGTCATGAACCCATCAAAATAAACGATTTTACAATGAGTTAATCGAGAATAAAGCCTTATTGACCAAGCGTTAACGGCACGATTTTAGTATAATCAATGCCATGAAAAAGACGCCAAATATCAACCCAGAAAGCCAAGATGTTGCCGAGCTACAAGCGATGGTGAAAGCCCTGATGCTCTCGCAAGAGCAGAAGGAATCGCAATGGAAACAAGAGCGTCAATCGCTGCTTGAACAACTCAAACTCGCCTTCGATCGCCAGTTCGCGAAACGCTCGGAGGCATTAAAGCCTTACGATGAATCACAAGGTGACCTCTTCAACGAAGCGGAATGTGAAGCCGTTAAAGAAGACGAGGTTGAGGTGACAACGACGACCACAACGAAAAAGCGCGGTAAACGTAAACCTCTGCCTAATACCTTGCCTCGTGAGGTTATCGAACTCGATTTAGACGACAATGAAAAGCAGTGTTCTTGTTGTAATCATAGCCTGCATAAAATCGGGGAAGACCGCAGCGAGAAGCTAGAGTTCACACCTGCGGTACTCAAGGTGTTGGAATATGTTCGCCCTAAGTACGCTTGCCGCCAGTGCGAGAAAACAGGTGATAGCAGCCGTATCGTTCAGAAGCCATCCCCTCAGAGTCTCATCCCTAAAAGCTTCGCCACAGAAAGCTTGCTGGCCAACATCATTCTAGGCAAATACCAATACGCGATGCCGCTTTATCGCCAAGAATCTCTGTTTACCCAGTCGGGTATCGAGCTATCACGCACCACCATGGCAAGGTGGGTCATCCAAGTCAGCGAGAAGTTCTCCCCGCTGTATGCAGCCTTGAAAGAGCACCTACTTCAGCAAGTGGTGGTTCAAGCGGATGAAACGCCGCTCAATGTGCTCAAAGAAGAGAAGAAGTGTTATATGTGGCTTTACTGCTCAGGCGCTGACTCGCCCGAAGCGGCACTGCCAAATGTGAAAAATATCGCCTTGTACGACTATCAAAACAGTCGTGCGAGGGCGTGCCCTATTGCCTTTTTAGGTGACTACAACGGTTATCTACAAACCGATGGCTACGCGGCCTATGATGGACTTCATCAAGTCACCAATGTGGGGTGCTTAGCGCATGCTCGTCGCAAGTTCATGGACGCGAAGAAGCTTCAAGGGAAAGGTAAGTCGGGCAAGGCTGATAAGGCGCTGGCTAAAATCCAAAAACTCTACGGGATAGAATCGCGCTTAAAAGGTGCGCCTGCCGAAGAGCGAAAAGCAGAGCGTCAAGCACTTGCCAAACCGATACTGGATGAGCTTTACCAATGGATGACAACCCAGAAGGTGATTGGCTCTAGCCCACTGGGCAAAGCGATAAAATACACGCTCGGGCAGTGGTCAAAGCTCATTCGTTATATCGACGATGGTCACTTATCTATCGATAATAATCGCGCTGAACGCGCAATTAAACCGCTGGTTATTGGCAGGAAGAACTGGCTATTCTCTAACACACCAAACGGTGCTGATGCGAGCGCGATGCTTTACAGCATCATCGAGACCGCGAAAGCCAACGGCCTTATCCTCTACGACTACATGGTCAAGTGCATGAAAGAATTAGCGAAAGCTGAGCCTGATATCGACGCACTCTTACCTTGGAACTTCAAACACTGACAAGTCGCCCCGTGGGTTCATGGGGCGGATACGATAGCAGCATAACAAATAAGAATTTAACGCTGCGAAGCCAGCGCTTAATCCGATTGTTGAACAAGCCCGATGCCTCTATATAAGTAAATTGTGCGATCTAACCTACATCAACAATACTGGACTTCCTGAATTTAAGCCGTTTGCCATACTTGCAGTTATTCATTAATTGCTAATTTAGTAAAGTCGCTGACAAACTTTTGTCCAGAGGCTTCATAGACCTGAAGTTTTACTCGTGGCACTTTTCTCAAAAAGTGCCAACTAGCTCAGATCTGCCCCAAAGTGTATCACGACCGATGATTGACTAATTAATGGTGAGTTGATTTTGTAATACATATGCTAACTAACAACCCTAGAGTGCAGGTGTTTTTTTCGTAACCCATCACTCGTGTGCGTACAAAAATCACATAACCATAATATATGACTTGAGTTGCTTAAAAAGATTGAGCAAGATGGACAGAAGTAAATGACTATATCCCGACTGAAAAGCGTTATGCACAGGGGCAATTAATGACGAAAGCGAAACAAGCTTTAAGCATAAAAGGTGATACGTTTAACCCATTTCCAGAGCCATTTAAATCTCGCCTTGGTCAATCTGAATGCAGAAGTTTAGGTGATTCTTTTGGGCTCACTCAGTTCGGTGTGAATCTGGAAGTATTAGAACCGAATGCGCAGTCGGCTCTTCGCCATTGGCACACAAGGTCAGATGAGTTTCTTTATGTACTCGATGGTGAGCTATGTTTAGTCAGTGATGACGGTGAGCAGACATTATTTGCAGGAATGTGTATTGGCTTCCCTGCTAGGGTCGAAAATGGACATCATTTAATAAACCGTAGTAGCGAACAAGCTAAATTTATAGTTATAGGGAGCCGAGTTGCAAAAGACGAAGCCCATTATCCAGATGATGATTTCAAATGGGTTGTTGAAAGTTCTGGTGAATGGACTCCCTCTAGAAAGAACGGCACACCATACTAGTGACTGTTAAGTAGTAGGAGGGAGACTATGATTCCAACAGCGATTCTTATTCATGTTCAAAATGTCGCATTGGGCATCGATTAGTATCAAAAAGCCTTTCCTACAGCTGTATCTGTTTATCATCCTAGTTTCGACTTTACCATGCTCAATTTGAACGGTTTTTCTCTTGAGATAGTACAAGCAGACGAAAAAGTAGGCTCGTGTAAATGTGGGACAGTTTTATATTGGTCGGTAAACAACTTGGATAAAGCACTGGATCATTTTGAAGAGCTTGGTGCAAAACTGTATAGAGGCCCAATGGCAATTGAAAATAGGCTTTTTATGTGTCAAATCGAAGACCCGTTTGGCAACTGATGTGCACCATTAATACTGGACAGGGAGCTTAGTGACTTTCCATACTTATGCTAATTCGTGATTTGCTAATACTTGGTTCTCCGAAACTCATTTCTGTCCAAAACCTTCACAGGCTGAATTTTTACCTATGGCACTTTCTAACTCGAAAGTGCCCTTTTCTGCGTTAACGTAATTACTCAGTAGCAGATCACGCTACTGAAATCACCGTACTTTTTCTTATATGCCAAAAGTGTTAAAAAGATAAGAGAACATCGAATGATGCTCTCTTAAATATCGGGGAGAGTACAGCTAAATAGTAAACACATTTCAGACGCGAATGAGTGTATACAAAAAGGCCGCAATCAGCGGCCTAGTTTAAAATCTACTAATTCAAAGTTAAAGCATCAATTTGAAGCTCTTTAAGTGTGAGATGAAGCTTGGGAGTCTCTGCTTTTGTAAGCAAGCTAAGAACTCATCTTGGCTCATTGGTGGCCTTTTTAATGAAGCTCTTTGTTGCTGAGCAGCCTTAACGCATGCGCTACTGTCCAATTCGAACATATCGCACAGGAACTCGTCTGGATGTATTGCTGTTAGACCTAAAGGCTCGAGTTCGCAAGAAGGAAAGTCTTTTAGGTTGAACGTAATGATAGACTCAGCCTGACCTTTAATGGCGGCAGCTACAACATGTCTATCATCAACATCGGGTAAAGTAAGGCCATCAATTAAAGACTCATACCCTTCAATCAAGCAGTCTGGAACATTTGCGTTCATTAACTGTCGAGTTCTTTGCAGTTGTTCTGCATTTAGCTCTGGCCTATTTTTCAGTAGATTTCGAGTCCATTCATCATGTATCTGTTCTGTCCATCGCGCTCTAAACAGGCCAGTATTGGCCAAGTACATTAGGTAGCTTCGGAGTGGAGCTGGGTACATTACACATGCGTCTAGAATTACCGTATATGACGCCATTAATATCCCATATCCATTTCTTGGTCTAATGCAGATAGTTCAGCAAGAGCAGCTAGTCTGTTCTCTTCTAGGCAGTTCTTGTACTCCATAAGATCAGTATAAGCTACCTTTCTACGGTTGCCAGTACGGCTAAACGGAATATCACCTGAATCAAGAAGCTTAATGAAAGTAGGACGAGACATGTTTAGCATCTCAGCACCTTCTTGCGTTGTGAGTTCCGCATGAATAGGTGTGATGCTAACAGAGTTGCCTTGACCTAATTGAGTAAGCATCTCGATCATCATATTTAATGCGCTTGCTGGAATAGTTACTTCGTGAGTCTTACCAGACTTATCGACAACGTTAATCCTTTGAGCTTCACCATTAATTTCTATAACGGCTGACAACTCTTGGCTACCAAGCTTAGCCAGTGCCATTTCTTCAGCGCTTGGCAATTTTGTAGCAGTATTCATCGTGTTTCTCTCTAGTTTTTAGTTTCTGATGTCATGGTATACAAATCTTCTCACCATGACATTATCCGAAATATTCGAAAAAAGTCAACATTCGAAATATTCGAAATATTCGAAATATTCGAAAGAAAGAGAGTGTCACATTATCGTTGGACTTAGTGCTCGTAGGCGGCCTAGTTCAAGGTCTATCAACGCATGCTTAACTATCTTTAATCATAGTACTTCAATATGTAGTGTATGAGAGGAATTGGTCAGCCAGATGTAGGCTAGCTGAATGATTATAATATTAGAAGTAATTCGAAAGGTCAGAGTGTTCTATGATTCATAACTCGGAATTGTCCGAAGATTAGTTTCAGTTATATCTGTCATGTTAAAGCATGCGGCAATCGTTTACGCCTCGTTATTCATTCGTAACTTGCCATCTTTCTTGTTGTGCCTGTGAAGTTGTCTGATACTTCGATACGTTTCATTTCGATGTTCATGGTGGGTTCGATTTTTTTAAGACGTGCTATATCACTGGCGATTCGTTTACAGCCTAAAAACAAGATGCCATCGAGTGGTGTTATGACATCTCCAGCCTTGAGGCAATCAACGAGGGAGGTGGCAGAGAGTGGTGTTTTTGTCCCAGCAACGTAGCGGGTTGCCACAAACTCATTCGTATAGTGGATTTCTCTTGGTAACATTTGTTCGCTTTTGGCGTAAATCATTCCGCTTTGTTTACCATTAATAACTCGATGCTCTTTATACACTCGTGTTTCCTCGCCTATGGTGGCCATAGCTTGTGGTGCGCGTGTGATGAATAAGCGAAAAGGTAGATCTTCACTTGTGATGTAATCGACAAGGTTAAACGCTAATCTTGCTCTCGCGATCTCTCCGAGTGGTTTGTCACGACAGATTTGTAGAACCTGATCCCATTGGCTGGTCAGTCGAGTGCTTTCTTTATCGCTTCTAACTTTAACCTTGAGAATATCGTAGTGAATTATCTTTTCCATGGTTAATTTGGCCTTCCGTTTTGCTTGCTTCGTTAAATTCCAACCTAACATTATTTTTTTATAACAAATTAAAGCAGTTATCCACAAAGTTGGGGCGTAACCTGTCTAAAACCTTCGTCGGTTGAGTTTATGCTCATGGTACCAAATAGATCGAAATCACCTAAAAATGCCGATAATTGTTTTCAAATTGAAGTAAAAAGCGCCAATTATAAAACTTATCGCGACACTAAGAGGCGGGTATATTCGTTGACTTCTAAAAGAGCCCAATGATGGTTACTTTGCAATTGGAGTAGATTACCGCCAGTGCTCCTTGAAGCGAAAATTAGAGCAACTGCCATTGATTTCTTGAGAGGTCATGGGGGTTGGTTAATCTCTGCACCCTCGTTAGGGTACCAATAGGCGGATACCTACTTATAAGCTCTCATCCTATCCAAATTCACGAGTTGTGATCTGATTTAACTTTTTGGTGAAATTACCTCTGTTAATCCCTAAAACCCTAGCAGCCTTAGACTGATTACCGCGCGTATGAGTTATCAACTCAGTAAACAATATTTCAAACACAGCAGGAGTCACCCAAGACATATCAGGGCTAACTGATTGTTTATCAAACCATGTCGGTTCCAGTTCTGCTCGGATAAGTTTTTTTAAATGGTCTTTGTTGATTGGGGTTAGTTGGTCATTCATAGAAGTTGAAGGTCATTAAGGAACGTTATCATTCTGACAAATTTACCATGAAATCGCCTTGAAATCAGCCGACGCGGGAAAATACGAATACGATGGATAACTGTCCAGCGCAATAAGCAACGAGGACATTTTTAATCATAAGCTCAAAGCCATTCGTTTCTAAAAACACTCGACCAATCCCTGTCCGGTGATGCCCATCATCAACATAAAGCTCACCATCTCTATTACACAGAGACCAATTTCGCTTTTCTTCTTAAAAAGAGTAATCAGGATTGCTTTGAAGGTTTCGAGCATAACGCTGACCACGTTCGAGACCGTGAGGATTATCAGCGCAAGGAAATAAACCACCCAAGTTTTGCCAGCATGTCGGGGCTCTAGCCCCCCACCCCGTCGGAGAGGTGAACATCCGTGACTTACCTTCGGCATGCGTAAATTTTTTTCATATCAGAGCCCTACACCGCAATACCATTAGCCAACAACCGTTCAATTGTTGGCCAGCTCATCTGCATACGCAGGTAATTACCTAAAAAAGCACTGCATTTAACTCTCAAGGAACCACTATGCCTAGACCTAAACGCGCGTCCGGCAACCACTTTACCCGTGGCGGACAAATTACTTTTCACTCCATTCGGATGTTCTTTCAAGTCAACAACACCTTAGTCTACGCCGCCATTTGGTCGGTGATAGCACTCACTGGTGTTCTAACCTGGCTACGCGCGCCCGATAACGCCTTTTGGTCTGTGTTCTACTACTGGCGCAATCATATCTATGCCAGCTTTGGGCACAATCTTAACAGCGAAGTCACGACGTTCTGGAGCGGGAAACGCTACGTTGGTACGCTCGCCTCCCAACTGGAAAACACCCAACTCATCGACCTTTACGATAACGTGATACACCAAATACAAATCAACTTCTTAATTGCCATCGGTATTGCCTTCGCTATTTTGATGCTCGCCATGAGTTTCTTTAAACGACAAGGCGAAAAGCAAAGTGAAGATTTCCACGTTCGAGGCTTTCAATACGCCGAACCCAAAGTGCTCACAAATGATTTGAAAAAACGGGCAAAGAAACTCAAAAGACAGGGTGTAGGCAACGGACGGATTTCTGATTTCAAAGTGGATGGGCTGGCCTTGTTTAAGCGTGAGTTTGAAGTTCAGCATATGCTCATCGACGGCACCACAGGGGCAGGTAAATCCGTCATGCTTCGTAAACTCCTGCGCTGGATACGTAAACGTGGGGATAAAGCCATTATTTATGATAAAGGCTGCACCTTTACCAGTAAGTTCTTTGACCCTAGCCAAGATACCTTACTCAACCCCTTCGATGAACGCTGCGCCAATTGGGATGTCTGGTGTGATGCTAAGGATGCCCCTGATTTTGAAAACATTGCGAACGCGCTTATCCCGCAACATGGTGAAGGTGATCCGTTCTGGGTTGATTCCGCACGGACTATCTTTTCAAGT
>NZ_JBFRSN010000038.1:0-19163 GCF_041473595.1 Vibrio sp. 10N.222.46.A1 | reverse complement strand
ACTTATGCTTATCTACCGACCTTTATCGCTTCAAAATTTCGGATTCAGATGGCACCAAGCAATGGACGCTTTCAGGGCATGAAAGTGAAGCCACACTCTGCGAATTAGAACAAGCGATGCCTCTTATCAACACACAAGGTATTGGCAATGATCTGCTGCTCTCTCCCGCTGTCGCTGGTCAATACTCCTTGAAGGTGCAATTTGGATCTTCGACGCCAACGATCACCGTAACCAAGGGGGAATACAATGATCTATCAACACCTCAACGTGAGCCTATTGATACTCACCTGATTGAGGCTGATATTGAGGTTGAGGAGTCGCAGCCTCACTGGCAACACCCTGATTTTGCGATTCCACATGACCAACTATTCCAGCAGCTCACCATCTCAGAGACACAGTCATTTCCGTTTGTGTTCGGGGATAATGTCGATGGTTACTATCATGGAGCAACCTATAGCTATGTAAACGGTGGCAAATATCGTCACCACCAAGGTTGGATACTGGGAACCTTCGCTAGCTATATCGACGGCAAGTTCAATAATAAGTTAGAAGCTGAACGTGCCAGCCTGACGCCTTATGGTATTGAACATCATTATGATCATAGCCGAGAGTCGTTGAGCCTGGTTCAAGGTTCCAGACTTGTATCACTCACTGTGTCGTCAAACAAACCGAGTGCTTTAAGCCTAATTCCAGAACTCAACATACCGACCACTCACTCTAAAGTTCATACTTCAGACTCAAATATCGTCATAGAACTCAGCCCTCAAGTTTGCCCAGACGGCTGCCCAAGGTTTGTCGCCATCGCAAGCAATCATGCTGTACATGCACGAGAGATCTCGCTAGACGCTCACCCTGAACTTCGCGACCTAGTTCAGCTCTCAGAGAGCAACGCAAAACTCATGCTCACGACGTCAGATAACCAAACTGAACTCATCGTCTACCTCGGCTTTGCTGAAACCCTTAAAGCCGCTAGTTCATTGGTGAATCAAGCGGTCAAAAATAACGAACACGTTCTTCACCAACAGCGGATTTATGAGTTCTTAACCAATAATTATTTGTGGACCAACGACCTTGAATACAACCAAGCGGTTATGTGGTCGCGCCTTGCAAGCCGAACCTTTGTTAGCCATGAATTTGGCACGGGCATTTGGGCTGGATTACCTTGGTTCAAGGACTGTTGGGGCCGTGACACCTTTATCGCTTTGTCGGGCACAAGCTTGGTTAATGGGCTGTTTAGTGAAGCAAAAGAGATCATTGAAAACTTTGCGTCCATGCAGATGCTCGACGAAAATTCCACAAATTACGGCCGAATCCCGAATCGAGTGACGAGTAAAACGAACATCATTTATAACACCACCGATGGTACTCCTTGGATGATTCGTGAAGCCCTTGAGTACATCAACTACTCTGGCGATGTGGCGTTCGCTAAGGCCATTTATCCCACTCTCAAGCGTTTCATCACGGGTGTCGAAAAACATTACTTGAATAAAGATAGCTTGAGTAAAGATGGCTTGAATGAAGATTATTCGAATAAAGACAGTCTGATGGCACATCGCCACCCTGATACGTGGATGGATGCAAAAATTGATGGGATGACACCTTGGTCTCCTCGCGGGCCTAAAGCCAATGACATCCAAGCTTTGTGGTTTGAAAGCTTAAACTGCGCTATTCAACTCGCTATTCTGGTGGGCGACTCTGAATCAGAAAAGAGCTGGACAATCCAAGCAGGAAAAGTGAAAGAGAGTTTCGCCACTAAATTTTGGGATGATAAAAACCATCGCCTAGCCGACCATTTATCGCAAGGTGATGTGCCTGATTATAGCGTGCGTCCGAATCAGTTGATGACGATTTCAATTCCTCAGAAAAGTCCGCTGAATCAGAATGAAAGAGAGCAATACATCGTCAAGAACGCGGTAGAAACGCTATTGTTCCCATGGGGGATCTGCTCCTTACAACAAGAGCATGTCGATTTTCATCCTTATCACGACAATCAAGCTATGTACCACAAGGACGCGGCTTATCACAACGGGACGATCTGGGGGTGGAATGCGGGCTTTACTATTACGGCGCTCAACAAGTTTAAGCAGCAAGATCTCAGTTACCAGCTATCCAAAAACTTGGCAAAACAGATCCTTACACAAGGCTGTAGAGGGACAATGAGTGAAAATTTGGATGCTTTCCAAGAAAGTGACCGCGACCTTGTAGAATCAGGAACGTTTGCTCAAGCCTGGTCTGTTTCAGAATACGCTCGTAACGCGCAACAGGACTATTTGGGATATTGCCCACGCTTATTGGACAATCAGATACACCTAACACCAAATTTCCCAAGTTGTTGGAGCGAATTAGTGGCTTCGTTGCCTTTTGGTCAAGGAAACCAGCTACGACTGTCATTTGAATCTAAAAATGGGATTTCTCATTACAAGATTCAGTCAAATCTAGAAGATACGGTAAGTCCCGAAATCACATTGGTGCTTACGCTAGACATAAACCATGAGTCTGTTGCCGTAATCTCGACACCATTAACACAATCGTTGGAGATCATGATCGACAGTCACCAACAACAGGTCACGGTCAACGACAAACAAGCGCAGTTTGAGATTCAACCAAAGCCAAATAACGCCATCTTATGCGACTTACAAATTGCCAAGCCCGACTTTGCAAGGCAACACAACAGTTTGATGAGCAAGGACTACTTGTTGAACAAGCGCAATAAGCAAAAATTGTCAGCAGCCAAGGACTAGCTTTGCTGATACTAAGCCTATCGCTTTATAGACGTATAAAGTGATACGGTTATAAAGCGATAAAAAAGCAGGCCTAATACACCGTTTACGAAGACAAAACGGAGTTAGGCCTTCTTTTATTGTCTAAAAATAAAGTCGATAAAATTCGGGAATCGCAACGACCAAGCCAGTTCATTGTGTTGATGACCTTGTCCTTCTTGATAAAACAGCGTCACGTTCGGCTTTTGAGTGAGTAACGTGTTCATTGCCCTTGAACCACTCAGATAAACGTCAGCAAAATCTACGCTTGCCTCTTCACGAGCTTCATTCGTTCCCATATCCATATATATTTTCATTGGAGACAGAAAGTTAAACTCTTTCATATACTCGAAGTATGAGGATTTATTGAACCAAAACGCCGGAGAGAAGACCCCAAGCACGCCAAAAGTATTCTGGTACAGTGAGCCACCATATAAGCTAATTAGCCCGCCCATTGAACTGCCAGCAAGGTACGTAAACTCTCGGTTCGGCTTTGTTCTGTATGTTTGGTCGATATAAGGCTTCAATGTATGACAGATAAACGCTATATACTCGTCCCCTTCACCACCAAATTTAAGTAGCTCATCACCAACTCCCAACTCTTTTATCTCTTGGTTAGCGCGCCAAGGCGAATACTCATTGTAACGCTCCATGCCATCAAGCTCATGACTGCTGTCGATAGCGACAACAATTAACCCGGATAACTTACCGAGCCTTTGCATCTCATCGAGTGTCGTTTGTGCATCCCAACACATCCCATACGTCGCTGTAGACTTCTCAAAGACATTCTGCCCATCATGCATGTATAAGACAGGATAAGCGTGCTCTGCTTGGTGATACCCCGCAGGAAGGTAAATGCGGAGCGTTCGAGTTCGATTCAACTGTGGAATAAAGAACTCATCGATAATAATCAATTCAGATTGCATAACGACCTCTAAACTTGAAGTGTCTATAAATTCAGATATAAAAAACGCCCCTTTAAAGGAGCGTTCTATCTCTATTTCTATCTCTAAGCGACTAAGATACTGGGCTGCTAAGCCATTAAGCCTACTAATCTATTAAGTTATTAAGTTATTAAGCTAACTAATAAGCTAATAAGCTATTTTGCGTTGACGGCTCGCACAAAAGCTTCTTGTGCACCTTCAACATTAAGCGCCTTCGCTTCATCTAACAAACCTAAAGCTTTCGGTACATCACCTGACTTCACCGCATTTTGTATAGCAGACAAATAGAAGTCTTTTGTCTCTTGCTGCACACGTATCTGCGTGTCTGCTTTCTTCGGTACAACAGCTGTTGCAGTCGCTGCCATAGCGGCAGGGGCAGCAACGACTGGCGCTACGGCAGGTTTAGCACGGTAAGGGCGAAGTTTTAAAGTTTTAATTTCTAACTCTAAACGACCACCTAATTGATTGGTGTATACCGGATCGGTGACCATAGGCATCACCTCACCAAATTCTTTTGCTCGCACCTTTGCTGGGTGATCAACTTTCACCTTATTGCCAAGCTCATCAGCAGGCGTGTAGATAACAATATAAGGTGTCTTACTCGCATCAATACGCAAGCGCTCAATGTAACTCGTGCGAGTAAAAGCGTCGGATGCCTGAACCTTAAAGTCTTCAAACTTCAATGTTTGCACTGGCTTAAAGTTTTCATCTAGAAGCATGGCTTCTGGAGCAAAAACTGAATCATCGATCATTAAGCTCGATAGCTTAACGACCATCTCCCCTGAGCGCTCGCTGAACTTGAACGCTGCAAAGTGGCTATTACCTGTTGTAAATGTACCGACAGGTGATCCCAAGTCGATATCAAACTTTAAATCTTCATTATCATTCAATTGTGCGTATGGGTACTGCGAAAAATCGCTGCAGCATACTTCTGCATTAGTGGGTGCATCGAGTTTAGTTTGAACCTGAGCATCGGAAGCACAACCGCTTAGCAAGGCACCTAGTACCACGGCTAACATAGAGCTTTTATTTGTCATTGTAATCTCTCTCACTATTGGTTGTTGTTGGGGGAAACGGAAAAAGGCAGCCAATGGCTGCCTTATACTTTAAACGGTTTAGAACCAAATTTCAGTGTGTACACCGAATACAAATTCGTCTTTACCGTTATCGATACCAATTTGTTTAGCACTTGCTTCATCATCAGCTTTAATGTAGCTAATGTAAGGCTTAACTTGTGGACGACCGAAGTAGTCAGAGTTCGCTGTAAATGCAGTTGCAATTTCTAGGTTAAGAATATCGCTCTCTACAGCATCACCAGTACGATTCCAGTAACCTTCATCACCTTCTTCATGTGCATAAGAAGCCGTAGCTTCTAAGCGAATGTTGTCGTTCAGTTTGTAAGAAGGACGAGCAGCAACCATGTAACGAGTCAAACCGTCAGCACCAAACAATTGGTCAAGAGCTGTAAAGTACACTGCTTCCGTACCTAACTGCCATTTTTCAGAGATGTTAAGCACACCGTAAGAAGTCAAGAATAGTGATTCTTCTTTATCACCGCCACCAGACCAACCACCGAAGTTAACACCACGGTTTTTCATTACGCCAGAGCCGTAAGCAATTACGTTTTGAGTCCAACCGTCTAGGCCATAGTAACTTGTATTAAGCGTTACAGCTGCACCGATACCGTCTTCGTTCTCACCGCCATTAATGTTTTGCTGACCATATTTAAAGTCAAAGTCTAGGCTGCCGATACCCGCATCCACGCCGTAGTAGTACAAGTCAATAGAAGAGAGTGTCTGTCTTTCTTTTGCACCATCTTTCTTCACTTTACATTCATTCGGGTTTGTCGATGTAGTACCATCTTTTTGCTTACAGTCTATCGCGTAAGAATCTGCAGAACCTGCATCAGGATCAGCCATCACATAAGCGATACCAGCAGTATGTCCTGCAAGCTTAGTTTGAATACCTGCACCAATACCAGATGATTGTTTCCAAAACTCACCAGATAAAAGGCCAGCTGCACGGTTTAGGTAACGTTGACCACCCCAAATAGAAGTGTCTTCACCTAAAATGCCGCCGAGCTCAACAAAAGCTTCTTTTACTTCGAACTGAGAATCATCATTCTTCTTTTGTCCGCCTTCAGAAGAATAAGCGTATGAGTTACCGTTACCATATTCAGTACGAAGAACGTAGTCGGCCCACACACCATTTTGGTACTCAGAGTGCTTCTTAATTACAAATTCAACTTGGTTAGTACTCTTACCGTGAGTACCCGCTGTTTTGTAATCTGGCTTACCGAATTCAGTGTCTACTGTTTTACCATCTACAACACGAACGTTAGAAGACATGTAACCGTGAACTTCCCAGCCGTCAGTGATAACGTCAGTAGGGTTTTTCACCTCTACTTCCATTGAAGAGTCACCACTTGTTACATCAAGTGCAACGTCATTTTCTGCGAACGCTGAACCAGCGACAAGTGCAGAAGCCACTGCAGCAGCAATCAAACTTACTTTTTTCATTCTTAACTCCATTAAGGACGATTTATTTTAGGTTTTATATTTTTGCTCTCTTGCGACAACCAAAGGCAGTAATGGCGGGCGTAAGATAGAGAGGTTTAGGGTTTCCCCTGATTCGTTTCAACGGAGCCAATATTAAGAGGGGATGACAAGTTTGACTTCCTCCACCCCGAACTAAATTAAGGGGGATGAGAAGGGAGTAGAGTTTATACAGAATGGTATTTTAAAGGGTTGGATCACTTAATCTAGGAGGAGTAGACAGCACACAGATCTAATTATTCAGCATAAGTGAGATCTACTTCAAATATATAATTTGAACTTCATCGATGAATTATTTTTCAACAAAATTTATTCTATGAAGTTGCTTGACCTTAATGGGACAAAGCCTTTTACTAATAGTTCACTGATGTTGATAAACGAACAAGAAATCAAGCAATGACTAGAACGCTCGCTCGCCCTTATCCACTAGGCGCAACGCTAGGTAACACTGGCTGTAACTTCTCAATTTATTCCCCTGACTGTAAATCCCTTTCTCTCGCTCTTTTTGACGAGAACGATGAGTTCACCACTTATAAATTGGAAAATGAATACGCTGATATCAGATATGTATTTGTTGATGGTATTAAAGCGGGACAAAAATACGGTTTCATTGCTGAAACTGATAATGGCCCGATCTTACTTTCCGACCCTTACGCTAAAGCAATAAGCGAACCGCTCGATTACGCAACGCCATATACCAATGAAAAAAGCTTTTCGATGGCGAAGTGTCTCGTAGTTGATGACACGTTCGATTGGCAAGATGTCGAAAAGCCGCGTATTAGCCGCGAAGAGACCGTTCTTTTCGAAACCCATGTTAAAGGCCTATCTCAACTTCACCCAGAAGTCGCGACCAATACAAAAGGCCGTTATTTGGGGTTAGTTAGTCCCGAAATGCTTGCATTCTATAAACAGCAAAACATCAATTCTCTACAACTTTTACCCATTGCTGCATGTATGCATGAACCCCACCTATTGGATATGGGGAAAGTGAATTACTGGGGTTACAATCCATATTTGTTTATGGTGCCAGACCCACGCTACGCAGAGAAAGACGCCGTAAGTGAACTCAAAACCGCGATTCGAGAACTGCACCGCAACGGTATCGAAGTCATTCTTGATGTCGTCTACAACCACACTGCAGAAGGCGGTGAAGGTGGTACAACCTTCAACCTAAAAGCACTGGATAGCCGCTACTACATTAAGCATGGCTGTCATTACGCGAACTTCACCGGTTGTGGCAATACGGTCGACCTCACCCACCAACCAGCACTGAACTTAGTCATGGATACACTGCGCTACTGGGTTAGTGAGTTCCAAGTCGACGGCTTCCGTTTTGATTTGGCAGCAACACTGGGGCGCGAAGGCGATAACTACAATCCTGAGGCTGCTTTCTTCAAAGCCGTTGCCCAAGATCCGGTATTGAAAGAAACCAAGTTAATAGCAGAACCATGGGACATCGGGCCAAATGGCTACCAAGTTGGCAATTTTCCGTTGGGGTGGAATGAGTGTAACGATAAGCTGCGAGATATCACTCGTAGCTTCTGGCGTGGCGACCAAGGCTACTTGAAAGAGTTTGCGACTCGCTTAATGGGCTCTCGTGACATCTACAGTGCCGCACACTGGCCGTACAAATTAACCGTCAACTACATCACTTATCATGATGGTTTCACCATGCAAGATCTTGTTTCTTATAAACATAAGCACAATGAAGAAAATGGTGAGAGCAACCGCGATGGACACGGTGATAATCGCTCTGAAAACTATGGTGTTGAAGGCAACACAGAAAACCTTTTAGTTATCGCAACACGTGAAAAGCAAAAACGTAACTTCATGGCAAGCCTGTTATTTGCATTCGGTATTCCGCATATTTTGACGGCCGATGTGTTATCTCATACTCAAAAGGGTAACAACAACGCGTACTGCCAAGACGGGGTCACCAGCTGGCTCAACTGGGAAGATTCCGAGCGTAAGACTTACTTCAAGGCTTGGTTATCTGAGATGATCTCCGCACGTCAGCAATACATGGTGCCGTTTATCAAAGCGTTCAGTGGCGATAAACGTAACTCTAACCGTATATTCTGGAGCCGTGTTGATGGCACAATCATGGAACATGATGATTGGAACCGTTTAAGCTCCGTAGCCTTGCATTTAGGCATCGGCAAAGATGGCGACGAGTTGATTTATCTGATCAACCAAACCAACGCTCCTGCTCGATTTTCTTTACCGAGTGACCGTCAGCAAGACTGGGTCACCATCTGTGATACCAACTTGCGAAACGTGAAACCGGGTCATGCCGAAGGTGAAATGCTGTTATCTCCCGTTTCAATGGCAATTTTGCACTATTCGCCAAACAAGACTGATTCGGTTTAGGTTTAGGTTTAGGTTAAAAGCCAGACCAGCTTAATAGAACGCGCGAAGCCATAGAAGCCAGTTATATTTATGACTGGCTTTTTTATTAGCTGAACGTCACAAACTCAATTTTTTATATGGAACATTTTGCATTGATGTGATTACGAAAACTGTTTAGTATGGCCGTACTATAAAAATGAATCTATAACGTCTTTGGATATCATGGCTTTACCTAAAACATTAATTCGGCTTTTTAAACCATACATTATTTTATTAACTGGAGGGATGCTCTATCTTGCTGCAGCTCAACTTGAAAAAGTAGAAACGACAGCAAAAGAACAATCACTATCAAATATTCGTATCGCAAGTTCCATCATCAATTCCAACATCGAAGCCACATTCGGCAAACTCTATTTTTTGGAAACCAGTTTAAGCTTATCTACATCAGGCCCCGTCGGTGAACAAAAATTCAGGGACATCAGTGACAATATTCTTAAGAGAACACCTAACTTCTCCGATATTGTTCAATACCAGCCTCAATCCCAACAATATATTTCAACTCGTGGCCTGCCTCTTTCTAATGAGCAGATCAATGCCATCCAGTGGAATCCAATTGATAGTGTTGTAGAAGGTTTTTACATCTCTTCTATCTATCAAAAACCCGATGGTCGTTGGGTTTTCGCGATCAAACACACGACGGAAAAGTTGAACAAAGAAATATGGATTGAGTTTGACCTTTTGCATACCACACAAGGCCTGAGAGACTTAAAGACATTAGACCGTGGCTATGTATTTGTGGTTGATAGAGCAACCGAACGACTGGTTTTCCATCCTGACCCGAAACGCATTGGCTCCAAATCCATCAGCTATCATGCCGGCATCAGCCACCAACTCTCTCAAGGTGAGACCGTCGGCCAACACGAATACTACTATCAAGATAATTTCAAAATAACGGTATTTGATGCTGACAACAGCTTAAACTGGGTATTCGTCTCGGGCACTGATCGTCACGACATACTCACCAGCTCACACCAATTTACGCTAACTGGCGTGGTACTCGGGTCACTGCTTCTATTATGGATTGGCGCACACTACCTAGCTCACCGCTTGAACATGTCGTTATCTCAACTGAATAAAGTTGATGATCTCGCCAGCTTTAAACGAGAGTTAAAAGCCATATTCAATAGCTTTACCTATCAAAAAGGCATTCAATTCTGCCTTTATCAAGCAGAGAGCCATTCATTCAGTACCATCGATTATCATGGAAACAAATCAACGCTACATACTGACAAAGCCCTTGCTGAGCGATTTGCTCCCGAGACCATGGCTTATCGAAGCAGCAAATACGCAGATCCATTGGCACGTAAACTCAAAATACTCCAACGCCACTACTGTATCCCTTTGCACTCTCGTAACCAGCTAATCGCGGTGATTTACGTCAATGCGCCCTTGCCGATCAGTCAAAGTATTTTACGCATGATCAAAGATTACACGGAAGTCTCGTTGTCTAACTTACTGCTCCACCATCAATTGAGCAGTAAAGATCTCATGACTCAGTTAGACAACAAAAGTAGTTTTAACATCGCGATCGACAACTACGCATGCGAACCCGATACCTATGTAGCTCTGCTCGATATCGATAACTTTGACCACGTAAATCGAGCTTACGGTGAAGCGATTGGCGACAAGATGATAAAGCTTGCCGGAGAAGCGATGCGTTCTTACTTTCCTAAGCCAAAAGGGCTTTGCCTTGCTCGAGTCGGGGACAAGGAGTTCGCCGTTTTATTCAAAGCGAATGATGCGAAGGATGCCAAGCACCAATTGGAACAATGTCGAGTCAGCATCGCCGAGAAAACCATAGTCACTCCGGATATCACATTGTCACTCAGTATCAGCGTCGGGTTTTCGCAAATAGACGGCGAAACAGACTCTGCTTTAGCCCTTGCGGAACAAGCAAAGCTTATCGCACTACAACTTGGAAAGAATCGAGTAGAAGGTCACATTAGAGGCGTAGCCAAAGCGTCGTAGACATTAGCTAACACGCTCGTATCACACCGATTGGTACGATACCGATAACAAAAAAGCACCTAGGATTAATCCCCTAGGTGCTTTTGTTTTTATGGAAAGTCTTTACAATGCGCGTTCGATACAACAATACCCTTTTTTAACGATACGAGCCTTATGAAGCTAAGTAACCGACTGCAAACTCTCCACTCCCTTGTCAGTAATGACTACCAACATATTTGGGACTGTTGTTGTGATCACGGCTTCTTGGGTGTTCAGCTATTATCTGACCACAAAGCACCGCAGATTCATTTTGTCGATATTGTCCCTTCTCTGATGAATGAACTGGAGGGCAAGCTAACGCGTTACTTTCCCCAAGATAATTCAGACCAACAAGCGATGACCAGCCAATGGCAAGTCTACTGCTTGGATGTCGCAGCGATTCCATTGGAAAAGCACACAGGCAGACATCTGGTCATTATTGCGGGTGTGGGAGGCGATCTAACACAAAAGCTCGTCGACGATATTCATTGCAAGCATCCAGACAAAGCGATCGATTTTTTACTTTGCCCGGTTCATCAGCAGTTCGAGCTAAGAAATCATTTAAAGGCGCTCAATTTCGGCCTAATTGATGAAGTGTTAATTGAAGAGAACCGTCGTTACTACGAGATTTTATTGGTCAGCAATAACCAAGGTGAAAGCGACAAAAATCTAGATGAAAGTGGCAATAACCGAACGGTAACTGAGATATCAAGCGTCGGCGACAAGATCTGGACTCCGAACTGTGAACAACAGAAGCAAGTATCACAGCAATACAAAGCCAAAACATTGCAGCACTACTTGCGCATCCATCAAGGACAAGAGAAGCAAGGCAAAACCAGTGAGGTTAAGCACATCATTGAGGCTTACCAAGCGATTTAACTTCCTCACTCTTTGACCATCCTTGTTTTAGCGCTTTAAAACATAGTGAGCGCTGACTGCACTGTTTGAGTAGACAAAGTCCAATCAATAAAAAAGCCGACAGTTCAATGAACTATCGGCTTTTTTGATGCTATCGATTTGGTATGAGCTTACTGTTCTTGTTTCTTATAAGCCACATCAGATTCATCAGTCGTTTCAACCTCACAGGGCGTATCAACCCCATAAACCGTATCAAGATAGTCGTCTTTCTCTTTCCACGTATTATTCAACCAACTGTGGAAACGACGTTTAAACGCTTTATCTTCAAAATAATTACCGTTCACGTTCTCATCCATTGGGTGCAGTTTAATACGCACCACCACCTTGGTCATTTTACCCTTCAGCATGTCTTCAAATGGAGAAGCCTGATTTTCTGGATAAGCCAGAGTGACATCCACAATACCATCCAAGATTGGGCCCATTGCCGATAGAGCGAACGCCACACCGCCGGTTTTTGGCTTGAGTAGATGTCGATAAGGTGTTTTCGCTGTCGCCAGTTTCTCGTGGTTTGCACGAGTCCCTTCCACAAAATTCACCAAGGTTGTCGGTGCCCATTTGAACTTAGTACATGCCTTATTAATTGCCTCGAAATCATCATTGCGACGCTCAGGGTTACGAATCAAAAACTCACGTGAGTGACGTCTCATGAAAGGCATATCCAAGCCCCAACAAGCCAAACCAACAAAAGGAACGTACAGCAATTCATGCTTAAGGAAGAACTTAGTCATTGGCATCTTGTCTTTCAAGATCGAAGACAAGATCACGATATCCGCCCAACTGAGGTGATTCGACATCATCAAGTACCATTGCTTAGTCGAGATGTCTTCCCCGCCCTCAACTTGCCACTCGATATCGTTATTCACATTCAACATCCAAAGGTTAAGCGAAGCCCAACACCAAAATGTGAAATTCGCTAAGCGAGTACATGACTTTTGAACAATAGAGATTGGAAGAATCAGTTTGATGAGGCCAAAAAAGCTCACGGTAAACGCAGTCATTGCGGTATTGATGGTCACGAACAACACGTTCAAGGCCATACGAAGATTATCAAGCATAAAACACGGCTATATTGAGATCGAAAGCCGCCATTATACTCATCTATAAAATATTCTCTTTAGTTATTGGTGAATACATTAAGGGTCAAACCACGGAACTAATTTTGGTCTGTGCCCATAGAGCAACTCATCGTTCTTAATCACAAGGAATCACATCAAAAAACAACAAAGATGTCATTTAGACACAGCAGTACGAAGTCTATTTGACATCATTCAAGTTAATTTTTACCGAACAACTAGTATTGATAAGCATTCTCACTAATGGCATGGTACATGCAACTCCAAAGTGTAAATAGTTGAGTATCCTTAATGAGATAACTTCTCTAAATAAAGGTGATGATATGACAGATATTCCTCATGGCTTAGTAACCGGAAAAGTCGTACACAAGACCGAATGGACAGAGCAACTGTTCTCGCTGCAAGTCAGTGCGCCAGTCTCGCCCTACCAAGCGGGGCAGTTCACTAAGCTGGGGCTACGTAACAGTGAAGGCGAGTTTGTCAGACGTGCTTATTCCATGGTGAATGCGCCAGAGCACGAACAAGGTCATCAACATCTGGAATTTTTGATTATTAAGGATCAGAACGGGCAGCTTTCACCTCAACTTCATGAGTTGAAGGTAGGCGATGACATATTTGTCGGCAAAGACCCAAGTGGGTTCATGACATTAGAGGAGATCCCAGAGATCGCCGACGATCTATGGATGCTTTCAACCGGAACCGCCGTTGGGCCTTTTATCTCAATGCTCGAAAGCATGCAGATACAGCAGCATAACGGCTCTGAATCTGAAAAAGTCACCTCGTTCAAAAACCTTGTACTGGTTCATGCCGTAAGAACAGAGCAAGACCTCACGTATCAAGATCGAATCAATCAACTCGTTAATCACTTCCAAGGGAAACTACAATATGTGCCAATTATTTCTAGAGAATCAGTCACCGGAACTTTGCGCGGACGAATCCCAAGCTTGTTACTTGGAGGCGACCTTGAGCAAACCACGTCTGTCACTTTCAATCAAACCCGCAGTTTTTTCTACCTTTGTGGCAATCCGCAAATGGTTCGCGACACAAGTGAAGCACTAACCAACTTAGGTTTCAAGAAGCACTTACGCCGAAAGCCCGGCCAATTCAGCAGTGAAAACTACTGGTAATCACGGTCACCAATTCAATCAAAGCTAAAGCTTGTATTCAAAATACAGACAAGAGGTTTTATATGAGTCATTTACGTATTCCGTCACACTGGAAAATTCAACGTTCAACGCCATTTTTCACCAAAGACAACATACCGGCTGCATTGCTTAATCACCACAACACCGCAGAAGGTGTATTCGGGCAGATCTGCGTAATGGAAGGCACCGTCACCTTCTATGGTTTTGCCGATGCCGACGCGACAGAACCGGAAAGTGTTATTACGATCCTGGCTGGGCAATTTGCCACAAGTCCACCTCAATATTGGCATCGAGTAGAGCTTAGCGACGACGCACAATTCAACATTAACTTCTGGTCTGAGAAAGAGACTAAGAAGATGTTCAACACCCGAAAGTAAGATCCATTCAATATTGATGAACTTATAAGCAAGCTGCCTCGTACTGTGATTTTTAATGTTCAATAAGTGAAGACAACAGACCAAATAACCATAGTAATTACAATGACTAATGGTGATAGACAAGAGAAAAAAACTCTAGCACACTGGACGAGTTGTTAGCTTTAACCCCATATGAAATCAAAAATGATTGGGGTATTCATTTTTTAGGTAAGAGAGGAAGCCATGCTCAACATTGCTTTTTTTAGCTCAAAATCATACGACGAAAAATCATTTGAACTTGCAAAAGGCGAACTCGACGCCGAGTTCCATTTTCACGATTTTCGCCTCACTACAACAACAGCAAAAATGGCGCACGACAACGAAGTCGTTTGTGCGTTTGTAAACGACGACCTATCGCGAGATGTGCTAGAGATTCTAGCAAAAGGCGGCACTAAGCTGATTGCGATGCGCTGTGCCGGTTTTGATAAAGTCGATTTAGATGCAGCCAAAGAGTTTGGTCTGCAAGTGGTTCGCGTTCCGGCTTATTCTCCAGAATCAGTAGCAGAGCACACAGTCGGCATGATGATGTGTTTGAATCGTAAACTACACAAGGCATACCAACGTACTCGTGATGCGAACTTCTCTCTTGAAGGCTTGGTAGGCTTTAACTTCCACGGTAAAACCGTTGGTGTGATTGGTTCAGGAAAGATTGGCTTAGCGACGATGCGTATTCTGAAAGGTTTAGGCATGAATATCTTGTGCTACGACCCGTACCCAAATCCTTTGGCAAAAGAACTGGGTGCTAAATACGTAGAACTCGACGAGCTTTACCAAGAATCTGACGTGATTTCTTTGCATTGCCCAATGAGTAAAGAGAACTACCACCTGTTGGATGCAACGGCATTTGGCAAAATGAAAGATGGCGTGATGATCGTCAACACCAGTCGTGGTGAACTGCTGGATTCAACTGCTGCAATTGAAGCACTCAAACAAAGCAAAATCGGCGCGCTTGGTCTTGATGTTTACGACAATGAGAAAGAGTTGTTCTTCCAAGACAAATCTAATGATGTGATTGTCGATGACGTATTCCGTCGCCTATCTGCTTGTCACAACGTATTGTTCACTGGTCACCAAGCTTTCTTAACTAAAGATGCGCTGTTCAACATTGCCAATACAACGCTCACCAGTGTTGATGCCTTCTTTACAGGCAACACCAGCGGCAACGAGCTGGTTTAACAACAACTTGAGTTAATAGCAGACTGAGTTAGTAATAGACTCAATCTAGAAATAGAAAGCCACGCTAGTCCTAAGTGAACAGCGTGGCTTCTCGTTTATCCCGCATTCAAAAACAGTTCTAAACGCAGAAATGACAATCTTCGGTATCTAAGCCATAGACACCGTTTCTAATGGCAAGGTGCTCTTCCCCTGCTTTCACACCCATCTCGTAACCTGCATTCAAGACCGTTTGATCCATAGTCAAACGCTTCACTGCGAACGCTTCTGGTGGCGCAATCACCTTGATGGTCGCATCTTTTGGTGGATTACGAATAAACTCCAAAGACTGATTATAGTTTTCGGCACGCACCGCCATCGACTCTGCAATATTAGGGAATTTCTTTAACAGCTTTTTCAGCATCCACTGATACTTCTGCGGCTTCATTCGGTAGCTTAATGGGTGAGAAAGAATCACGGTAATGTCTCGTGCACCACGACGATAGGCTTCGCGAACCGGAATAGAGTCGGCTACACCACCATCGGTATAGCAACCACCAGAGAAGCACGGTGTTTCACGGTAAGCGATAGGTAGAGCTGTTGTTGCTTCAACCACGTTAGAAAGGTTTTCTGGCTTGATGTGATAGTAGTCTGCACTGCCAGTATCGACGTTAGTTACAGCAGCAATTAAAGGAACACTTGAGAACAGCTCACCACAATCCAGTGGATAACGATGGTTAGATTCATCCCACAACCACTTAACGTCGACCAAATTGCCACCTTTAGCAAAGCGAGCAGGGTTGAAGAACGTTTTATCCGTCGCCATGGTAGTAATCACGTTGTAGCTACGCTTCGGAGCTTGAGATAAGTAACCAACCAAATTCGACACACCCGCAGATACGCCAATAGCAAAATCATAAGGACGGAAATCGTCTTGCATAAAAGCGTCCAATACTCCTGCTGCGAAGATGCCTCTCATTGCCCCACCTTCAACGATTAATGCGCTCTTACTCATCTCAAACTCTTCTACTTTATAAACTGATAGCCGTAGGATAATCCGTTACCCTAACTAAATATAATGGGATGAGTTTATTAATTTGATAGGCAAAAACTATCAATAGAAATGGTGCTAATTTTCAAGTAATTGGTACGACTTACATGACTCACCTAATACACAGCATGATCAAAAAAGGCCGTTGAGTGATTCACTCAACGGCCTTTCATTTAACTAATCAAACTTATTGATTACGACTTAAATTCGCTTACATCGATTTCAAGTAGCTTACCAATGCCTTCACCGTAAGCTGGATCGGCTTTGTAACAGTGTCTTAGGTGACGCAGTTGAATCTCTTTAGGCACGCCGCCTAGGTTACGCGCTGTGTTATCAAACAGAATCGCTTGTTTTTCTGGTGTCATTAGACGGAACAGATCACCCGGTTGCGAGAAGTAATCTTCATCTTCGCGGTGATCCCAATGCGCTGCAGCACCATCTAGGCTCAATGCCGGTTCTGCAAAGTCTGGCTGCTCTGCCCATTGGCCTTCGTTGTTTGGCTCATAGCCAAGTGTGCTACCAAAGTTACCATCAACACGCATCGCACCATCACGGTGGTAGCTGTGGACAGGGCAACGAGGTGCGTTTACTGGGATATGCTGATGGTTAACACCCAAACGGTAGCGCTGTGCATCACCGTAAGCAAACAGACGGCCTTGTAACATCTTGTCTGGTGAGAAGCTGATACCCGGAACCACGTTTGCCGGGTTGAATGCAGACTGCTCAACTTCAGCGAAGAAGTTTTGTGGGTTACGGTTCAATTCAAACTCACCCACCTCAATTAATGGGTAATCTGCGTGTGGCCAGATCTTAGTCAGATCGAACGGGTTGTATGGCACTTTCGCTGCGTCCGCTTCTGGCATCACTTGAACTTTCAGTGTCCATTTAGGGAAGTCTTGATTATCAATGCTGTCTAGCAGATCACGTTGATGACTTTCGCGGTCATCGCCGATCACTTGTGCCGCTTCTGCATCAGACAAGTTCTTAATACCTTGCTGAGATTTGAAGTGGAACTTAACCCAGAAACGTTCGTTGTCTGCATTAATAAAGCTGAATGTATGGCTACCAAAACCATGCATATGACGGTAAGTCGCAGGAATACCACGGTCACTCATTACGATGGTGATTTGGTGAAGCGCTTCAGGTAGAGAGGTCCAGAAATCCCAGTTGTTTTTCGCACTGCGCATGTTGGTGCGAGGGTCACGCTTAACCGCATGGTTTAGATCTGGGAACTTGAGAGGATCACGAAGGAAGAATACTGGCGTGTTGTTACCCACCATGTCCCAGTTACCTTCTTCAGTATAAAACTTCAATGCAAAGCCACGGATATCACGCTCAGCATCGGCAGCGCCACGCTCACCCGCCACCGTTGTAAAACGTGCAAACAGGTCGGTCTTTTTGCCTATTTCAGAAAACAGTTTTGCCTTGGTGTATTTGGTAATGTCATGCGTAACAGTAAATGTACCGTAAGCGCCTGAACCTTTCGCGTGCATACGACGCTCTGGAATGACTTCGCGGTCAAAATGCGCCATCTTTTCTAAAAACCAAACATCTTGAAGAAGTTGAGGACCGCGCTTACCCGCAGTTTGAACATTCTGGTTATGAGCAACAGGACAACCCGCAGCTGTAGTTAGTTTTTTACTCATGATCTATTCCTTAAGGTCCAAAGGTGCAGCAATAGTGAGTGCACCTTGATATTTATACTGGCTTCCTTTCAAAAGCCCCTAAAATATTATGGATATAGAATAGACCTCTAATGGTATAAAATATAATCGTTTCTATTTATCGTTGCTATCTATAAAACCTATCGAACCATGATGTTAAGTAACCAATTGTCAAACCTCACTTTATTTCAAGATCGCATGGCCTACTTTCAGAGTCGCAGCGATATTTCTCGCCGTTCTAGTAAGGTTTAGTTCGGCTTCTAGCAGAACTTGGTCAAGTGACTGAGGAGAACGAACCGTACCAAACAAGCTGTTCATTTCACCATAAAGTGCTTCTACTTCTGTTCCCAGTGAGCCAGCAATGCCTATGATCGGAATGCCTTGTAAGCTCGCTCGTTTAGCAATGCCATAAGGCGTTTTGCCTTGCAGAGTTTGGTTGTCCATTTGCCCTTCGCCAGTAATCACCAAGTCGGCACCTTTCAATAGATCATCAGCTTGCAAAACATCGAGCACCATCTCAATGCCGGGTTTAATTTGGATATTGAATAACAAACCAAGCCCCATCGGCGTGCCACCAGCTGCGCCATAACCCACGCGCTTGTAAGCAGGCTCATCGCCACCGACATAACCTTGCGTTTCTGCAACTTGAGAAAAATTCTCAAGCGCCTTATCAAGCATTAAGACTTGTTCAGGTGTCGCTCCTTTTTGCGGACCAAATATATAGCTGGCACCGTTATCGCCACACAATGGGTTATCAACATCACACGCCAAAATCAAATCGACATCAGCGCAGCGCAAATCTACGCCAGTAAGATCAATTGAAGCCAAATCCGCTAGCGCAGCGCCACCTCGGCTGAGCTCTTGCCCTGCACGATCAAGCAATTTACCACCTAACGCTTGTACAATGCCTGCACCACCATCATTGGTCGCACTGCCACCCAAGCCAAGAATAATCGTTTGAGCGCCCTGCTCTATCGCTTCCAAAATCAGCTGCCCTGTTCCAAAAGACGAAGCAATCAAAGGATCACGCTGTTCTGGTTTCAATAAATCCAAGCCAGATGCTGCAGCTATTTCAATCAATGCCGTTTTGT
>NZ_JBFRSN010000037.1:0-6085 GCF_041473595.1 Vibrio sp. 10N.222.46.A1 | reverse complement strand
CTACTAGCGGAAACATTACCTGCACCCGAGTTATCGCTTGCGGAAATCAGCGAGACAATTGAGCCGAGCGTACAAATGTTCGATCCAGCCGCTGCTGATATTGCCCCTAATGTTGTAGATAAAAATGCATCACAGAAAAAAGCCAAACTGAAAAAACGAATCGCTAATGCGAGTGGTGATGAAAAAGCCGACCTCAAGCGAGCGAAGAAAGCGGCTAAGAAACAAGAGAAGTACAACAAAAAGCTCGCGAAGATGATTAAGAAGCAGCAAAAGCTGTTTAAGAAAAGTCAAAAACTGGAAAGTAACCTTGAACGTATCAACCTACAACTTGATGACGTCGCTTTCACTGAAACCAAGACTCAGGTAGTGAGCCATAGTCACATTCACTGAAACTGGTACGGATAACTTATTGCTACAACGATGATTTAAAAAGAGCGACCTAAGGTCGCTCTTTTGCTTTTTGGGGTTATCAGAGCTAACTCATTTAGCTCTGCTCACTTAGCTTAGTTTAGTTCACTTAGCTCAGTGAAAGCGGTTAGGCGTTGCTTGTGGATCTCGCAACACGCTTTTTCACCCATGTCTCGTTGACGAATAGAGAGAACAAGATAACCGCGCCGCCAATGGCCAATCGAATCAAGTCGACGTCTCTGTTCCAAATAAGGATGTTCACTACAAGGCCGGCTGGAACTAAGGCGTTGTTCATTACAGCCAGTGCACCAGCATTCACCATGCATGCACCTTTATTCCACATAAAGTAACCTAGCCCCGAAGCAATCAAGCCAAGATAAATCAGGATGCCCCATTGAAGAGTGGTTGTTGGCAGCTTCTCAGGGTTACCTAAGAGTATGAAAGCAACCGAAGCGACGCATAACGCACCCAAATAGAAGTAACCAAATACTGTGCGCTGAGGTAACTCTGTCGATTCCTTCTCCATCACTACTTTGTAAGCAACTTGGCCGATAGCAAAGCACAGGTTTGCACCTTGGACTACGAGGAAACCGACTAAAAAGTTTTCGTTGATACCCGCGAATTTAATGAATACAGCGCCCAATACAGCAATCGCCGCTGTCACTAAATACCACGGAGAGAATTGTCCTTTGAGGAAGTCATAAATAAGCGTGACGTAAATTGGGGTAAAAACGGTAAACAGAAGGACTTCAGGAACGGATAGCAGCAAGAAAGACTGGTAATAGAAGCAGTACATCAGCCCAAGCTGGATACCACCAATCGCCATCAACTTAGCGATCAGCTTACGCGAGATACCTCGAAACTTCAGGAAAGGAAGAAATACAATGCCAGCAAGGGCAACACGCATTAATACAGAGAACCAAGAATCAACCTGACCAGCAAGGTAAACGCCGATCAGGCTAAAAGAGAAGGCCCATAAGAGGGTAACACTAGCTAAATAGCTCATATAAAAACTTCGTTAATAAGATATGAGCTGTATGTTACCTAACCTTAATTCATTAGTCTTCTGAATCTCTTAGAGGCACGACCAGCATATCAACCGGCGAGGCATTGATCAGTTGTCGTGTTGAAGAGAGCAATTTGCTCCAGAAGTCTTGATGGTGCCCACAAACCACTAAATCAACATTGAATTCATTGATGGTGTCACACAGTTCATGACTCAGGTCGCCGCTGCCCACTAAGGTGTGGGTAATAGGGTATTGAGCGTGTTCTGCAAAATTTTGTAGCTGAACTCGAGATGCTTCCATCGCGTTGTGCTGGGTTTCTGCCATGTTGATATCAATAAGGCCGGTATAGAGCTCTGCATAATTAATATCGATATGGATAAAAGAGACTTTGGCTTCCAATGGCTTAGCCAATGCTACCGCTTTATCCACAAGTAATTTGCTGTCATCTGATAAATCGACTGCGACCAAAATATGTTTGTAACTCATATCGCTACCTCTTCTATTCATTGCCTAACTAAAGACTAGCACTATGCAATGCCTTTTTTTGCTGAAGTGATCTCATATCCACTGTCTTGCGTAATGTTTGCTCGAAATATTGGTTAACTAATGGCCTGCGAGATATTCATAAAATAGTGATATAGTAGAGAAAACTGAAGATGTAATTAGGAGTCTTAAATGCTATCAAAAACTATGGTAGAGCAACTGAACGATCAAATTAATCTAGAATTTTTCTCATCCAACCTATACTTACAAATGAGTGCTTGGTGTGAAGATAAAGGATTTGAAGGTGCAGCAGAGTTTCTGCGTGTTCATGCAGTCGAAGAAATGGAACACATGCAGCGTCTTTTTACTTACGTAAGTGAGACAGGTGCAATGCCAATTTTAGGTGCGATTGAAGCGCCAAAACATGAATTTGATAGCCTTGGGGCTGTGTTCCGTGAAACTTACGAACATGAGCAAATGATTACTCAAAAGATCAACAAACTGGCTCACGTTGCTTTCAGCACACAAGATTACTCAACCTTTAACTTCCTGCAATGGTACGTTGCAGAGCAACACGAAGAAGAGAAGTTGTTTAAAGGTGTATTGGATAAGCTAGAGCTTGTTGGTGAAGACGGTAAAGCATTGTTCTTTATTGATAAAGACTTAGCGCAATTGGCAAAAGATGGTTCATCTTCAATTATGGAAGCTCCTGCCGTATAGGTAGTACGAGAAAGACACTGATTATCTTTTTCTTTTGAGTTTTCTTATGAAGATGTAAGGAGGAAAGGATGATCAGCGGCGACACTATTCTATTTGCACTAATGGTTGTGACTTGTGTGAACTGGGCGCGTTACTTTACTGCGCTAAGAACACTCATTTATATTATGCGAGAAGCACACCCTCTACTATATCAACAAGTAGATGGAGGTGGTTTCTTCACAACCCATGGCAATATGACCAAACAGGTTCGCCTGTTTAGTTACATCAAAAGCAAAGAGTATCACCACCATCACGACGAAGTTTTTACGTCGAAGTGCGATCGTGTAAGGCAGTTATTCATACTCTCTTCTGCTCTGTTAGGTGTAACGTTGCTGTCTTCTTTCATCGTCTAAGTCATTTAGTACGATTGAAGTAGAGCTTAGGTTTTTGGTGTAAAGCTTCGGTTGTTGGTTCGCTAAGCCAAACCAAACAGTGGCTTGCTTATGTCTGTGAATTGTACAATTGAACATCAATTGCAAAGTTTAAAATTGCCGCTAAAATAGCGAGCAATTAGTAAGGATGTGCTGTTTATGCACATCCTTTTTTATTGATGGCATTTCGAGAACAGGGCGTACTCGGGCTGCACAAGTGAAGAAAAGCAGAACCACATGAGTGAAAAATTTGATGTAATCGTAATTGGTGCGGGCGCCGCTGGCTTAATGTGTGCTGCGGAAGCGGGAAAACGCGGGCGACGAGTGCTGGTGGTTGATCATGCAAAGAAACCAGGCAGAAAAATTTTAATCTCAGGTGGCGGTCGTTGTAACTTTACTAACTATGATGTTTCAGCCAACAACTTCCTATGTAACAACCCTCACTTCGTGAAGTCAGCTTTATCTCAATACACCAACTGGGATTTTATCTCGATGGTGAGCAAGTACGGCATTGAGTTCGAAGAGCGCGATCACGGCCAGTTGTTCTGTGTGAATGACCACACAGCAAAAGACATCGTGAGCATGCTGCTTGACGAGTGTAAGCAAGCGAAAGTTGAACAGCGCTACCGTTGTGATGTTCACTCCATCGAAAAAACAGACGCAGGCTTCAAGATGCACCTCAATACCGACGAAGTTGAGTGTGACTCACTCGTTGTAGCGACAGGCGGTTTGTCTATGCCTAAGCTAGGCGCAACGCCATTTGGCTATAAGATTGCAGAGCAGTTTGGTTTGTCGGTACTGCCAACTACTGCAGGGCTAGTACCATTCACGCTGCATAAAGAAGACAAAGAAGCTTTCGCTGAGCTTTCTGGTATCGCAATTCCTGCTGAGATCACAGCGCAAGACGGCACTTTATTTAAAGAAGCGTTGCTGTTTACGCACCGCGGCTTATCTGGTCCTTCGGTACTGCAAATCTCTTCATTCTGGAAAGCGGGTCAATCGGTTTCTATCAACCTAGTACCTGAAGTAGACGTTGCCGAGTTGCTTGAAAATTCTCGCGAGAAACACCCAAATCAGAGCCTGAAAAATACCTTGGCGAAAGCACTACCAAAGCGTTTTGTAGAAGTGCTGATTGACCGTAAAGAGCTTGAAGACAAGCCGCTTAAACAGTTCAACGAAAAGCAGCTTAGTGGCATCGTTGAGCACCTAGAGAACTGGAAAATTGCACCCAATGGCACGGAAGGTTATCGAACTGCCGAAGTGACTCTAGGCGGAGTGGATACTGATCACCTATCTTCGAAAACCATGGAGTGTAAGAGTGTGTCTGGCCTCTATTTCATCGGTGAAGTAATGGACGTAACGGGTTGGTTAGGGGGCTATAACTTCCAATGGACGTGGTCGTCTGGTTGGGTTGCAGGCCAAAACGTATAGCACAGTGGCGATGGCACTGGCTAAGCTTATTCATTTAGAGCATTTTCAGTCAGTAGAAAAAATGACTTCGTCACAAATGATAAAGATTATAAGTGATTGATGTTTTAATTATTTAAATGAGGGGTTTGCAATGAATCAGACAAAAGTAAAAAGCATTCTATTGGCAGCAGGAGCGATGAATGTTGGTGCTGTTTTACTGTTTTCACGCTTTTTTACGAATAGTGCCATTAACGAAGCCGATCCCGTAGTAATGTCCAACTTTGGACTGATTATGATCGTCGTTTGGGGTTTTGCGTACCTTGGGGCTGCAACAATCAATGCGAACATCAAATATCTTGCTGGTGCTTTCTTTATTGAAAAGTTGGTTTATGTGGTTGTTTGGGTGAATTGGCTTTCCAATAATACGCTATCACCAGTATATGAAGCGGATACGATGGCTGGCGTGTTTTACACAATTTATGGTGTAAATGATTTTATATTTATGGTCTTGTTTTTCATGATATTTAAGTCCAAATTTGATATGAAAAACAACGGTTGAATATCGAACATTGAGACTTACAACTTAATGTTATCTTACAGAAAAATGGCGAGTCATATGACTCGCCATTTTTGTATCTAACATCTAATTGAGAAAATTAGACTATATCGATAGCTTTTCGTGCTCAATCGAGTCTTTTAGCTCTTATTTACGTAGGGTTTTTCTTTGAAAACTTGATCTGTTGAATCACCAAACCAGCAATAATCAGCATCAAACCAAACAGTGTCGCTGGGTGAATCTCTTCGCCAATGATGGTCGAAAGTAGCATCAACGAGATAAACGGTGAGGCAAAAATTAGGTTGCTGATACGTGCCGTATTGTTGGTTAGTTTTAGTGCTGAGAGCCACAAGACAAAGGTAATACCCATCTCGAATAGGCCAACATAAGTTACGGCCATCCAACCTTTCGCTGTGATTTGGCTAAAGCTCTCGCCTTCATAAATGGTTAAACCGATCGCGAAGGGCAATGCCACTAAGAAACCAAGCAATACGCCAATCACAGGGTCAGCCTTGTTTTTGGTGTTTAGAATCCAGTATCCCGCCCAAAGCAAGGTTGAAAGTAGCGCCAGAGCCACACCGAGTGGGCTATCGAACTGCATTCCTAGCACATCGCCTTTGGTGGCAATGACTACCACACCCGCATAGCTGAAGGTACACGCAATCCAATCTTGTTTACGAATCTTTTGTCCCAGAAACACCGCAGCCATTAAGGTTAGCGTGATAGCCCAGCTGTAGTTAATGGCTTGAGCTTGAGATGCAGGCAGCAGGTCGTAGGCTTTGAATAGAATCAGGTAATAGGCCAGTGGGTTAACCAAACCGAGCAGTAAGTAATACCAAGGGTTTGAAAGAAACGTGGTACTCAGCTGAGAAAGCTTGCCTTGAAACGCGCAGACTGCGATCAGCGCAATCGACGACACAATGCTGGCGATGGTCAGCATTTGAATCGGTGAAAACTCAGCAAGGGTCAGCTTAAAAGCAGTAGCGACTGTTGACCACAGTAATACCGCAGCAAGGCCAAAGCCCAAGGCACGACGTTCGTTCATAGCAACTCATTCTAATTTGATGGGGCAGAATACGGAGCGCTTAGTC
>NZ_JBFRSN010000036.1:0-4291 GCF_041473595.1 Vibrio sp. 10N.222.46.A1 | reverse complement strand
GTGTTCTTTTTTGAAAGCACCTGCCCGTACTGCCATAAGACCGCCCCTAAAATCACTCGCCTTGGCGAGCGATTTCAATTGCCGGTTTACGCCTTCTCTGTTGATGGGCCGGGCCTTCCAGGGTTTGAGGTCCCTATTCCTGTCACACCAGAGATAGGCAAGACCTTTTTCCCAGGCCAGGGAAAAACGGTCATGCCTGCGACCTTCTTAATGAACGTGAACAGCCGTAAGTTCTCACGTCTGAGCATTGGAGACGTACCAGAAAGCACGCTTGCCCAAAGCATTCAGAACGCCCTTAACGATCCGCGAGTGCAGGAGGCTCTCCAATGAAGCGCTCACTTTTCCACCACTTGTCCACCGTTGCGGTGAATAAGCGAGTTATTCCTTTATTTCTCATCAGCTTATCAGGCGTAAGTCACGCCGACACCAACCACTCGCTGGCCCGCTTTTTTGATAACTCAGGGTACAACGCCAACGTCTCAACCCCGACGGCTTACCAAGGGCAATCGGCCAACTACTACACCGGTGGCAGTTTGTTTGTGCGTAATCAAATTGTCGATGCACAGTTGGTCAGCGTCACTGTCCCCTCCATCAGTACCGGGTGCACTGGCATTGATATGTTTATGGGGGGATTTTCACACATCAGCTCAGACCAACTGGTGAAACTGGGCAAAGCCATTATTCATAATGCCCCTCCTTTTATTGTCAACTTAGCCCTGCAAACCTGGGCACCGCAGCTCAAGCAAAACCTGGATAATCTCCAAGCCAGGCTCGACAAATATCTCAATCAATCGGTGAACTCTTGTGAAGCCGCGCAAGCGTCCATCGGTGGACTGGCCGCCTTTGCCGCTCCTGCTACCAAAAAGCATGTCTGCGCGACGCTTGGGACACAAAACAACGCCTTCTCAGATTGGGTTCAAGGGCAGCAGGAATGTGGCGCAGGAGGCAAAGCAGCGGGTCAGCTAAAGGACGCCAAAAAGGATCCAGCCCTGAAAGACATGACCCAAACCAATCACAACGTGGTCTGGTCTGCGATCATGAATAACGCTTTTTTGTCCTCCGACAAAAATCTAGCGCAATTCATGATGAGTTTGTCAGGCTCTTACGTGTACGACAAAGACGGCAATCCGCGTTATTACCCTAGCCTTTTGACCGACAACAACAACCTCGTCAACGTGCTGCTCGAAGGGGGCAAGGCTGACGTTTATCAGTGTCGCAAAACAGGCCCAGATGCGTGCATTACCATTACCAAGCGCAATAACTTATCCATAAGTCAAACTAACGGCATACAAAACCAGATACGCAAACAACTGGAATCGATACTGCAAAAGATAGCCACCGACCAAAGACTCACGCGTCAACAAGAGGGTTTTCTGGAGCTGATTCAAACGCCGGTACTCAAGTTCTTTATTGACGACTTATCCGCCAATCAAACCCCCGATACCAGCAACTACTCGCGAATGATAGCGGTGGAGCTGCTTAATCAGTACCTCGTGAGCATGTTAAATGTTGCCCGCCAATCCTTGGCCAACACCAACAACAGCCAGGATGACATCGCCCTCATCACTCGTGATATCGATAACGCCAAACGCTTTACCGCGGGGCTGGCTGAGAACGCCATTGAGGCGCTCAACAACCGCAATCAACTGATTGACTCGCAAAGAAAGACCACGCAGCAAAGCACAAAAGAAATCAGCACGACCACCAAACCTACCCCGGCTTATGGGAACTGACCTATGATACTCGAATATTACACTTACACTTCCGGCGAAGTGGTCAACAAAGCCTTTAATGCGCTGGCCACTTTTTTTAGAACCAATACCTTTGGGGATTACTTACAGATGTGCATGATGCTGGGGCTTATCACCAGTTTGTTTATCTTCATGCTGTCACGTAACCCCAAAGACCTCATCAAATGGATGGTGGTGTTCTTTGCCGTACCCCTGTTTCTTATCAACATGAAAGCCGACATGCTCATCATTGATAAGACGCAACCGGGTAAGGCTTACAAGGTGGATAATGTCCCTTACCTCGTGGCCGTGCCTACTTACTTTTTCTCTTCTATCATGGTGGGGATGGCCGAAGGTGTGGAAGGCATTTTCACCACCTCCGACGATGAGCGTTATGGTCGTACTGGGATGTTGTTTGGCTCGGAGCTGTATCAGCTCTCAAGACAATCCAGGATTAATGAGCTGGCGCTGCAAAAACTCTGGCGAGACTACTTTCATAACTGCATGATTGGGGATGTGAGAATCAATGGGAAATACACCTGGGATGAACTCTTTACCGCCCCTGATATTTTTGCCTTTTTAGACGGCGTTAGGCAAAGCCCGTTGCGCGCCCTTTATCTTGATGAAGGCGGCGGCCGAAGCACCTACAAGCGATGTGAAGAAGCTTACCCTATCATCAAGCAGCGCTTTGATGATGCCGCCAATAAAAACATGAGCTTGTTAGCGCATCAATTGCTTGGCAAAGACGCGGACCGTTATAAGCCGCAAGTGGTGCAGTCACTCACCCGCAGCTACGACAAATTTTTTAGAATGAGTACCAGCGCGTCCAGCACCATCAAACAAAACATGCTGATGAACGAGCTACGCTACAACCTTGATAGCCTCGACCCAACGCAAGCTGCGCTCAATTACGCTTATACCACCAATAAACTGCAAACCACCTCAATGTGGGCGTCATTAGGTTTGATGGCAAGAGAATACTTGCCGATGCTCCATACCATGATGTTTATGTTGTTCGCGTGCCTAGGCTTCTTTGTGGCCGGGGCCGCGGTCATTCCTGGCTTGACCATGATGGTGTTAAAAAACTATTTTGGGACGTTTGCCTTTTTGGCCACCTGGCCAGCCTTGTTTGCCATCATCAACGGCTTTCAGCTTTGGGGACTGGAATCTCTGTCTACGGATGTCTCGGGTAAGTTCGGGGGGCTAGTGCTTTCCAACGCGAATGCCGCGGATGAGCTTCACAGCCGCTTCGCCTGGATCACGGGTATATTGATGATAGGCGTCCCTATGATAGCCAAAGGCATTTTAAAAGGCGGTCAAGAAGTCATGTCGAGCATGAACTACCAGCTCTCGAGCATGATTAACTCGACCAATGCCAGAGCGAGCGCTGCAGCGTCCACGGGTAATCTGGATTTTGGCAGTATGCAGATTGACAACCACAGCATGAACAACACCCATGCCAATAAGTTTGATACCAATACCCTCGCCAACCAAGGTCACAGCTACACCCAAAACCCAGACGGCTCGGTGACCACACAACACGGAGATGGGCGCACCACCTACGACAGCTCACAAACCACCAGTCGCGGCAACATCAGCGCCAACACGCAAAGCATGCTGCAAGAGAGTGTGGCGAATGCCCGCAGCCAAACGCAGCAAAACCTTGCTCAAACTAGCACCCAACTGGCTCAAACCCTCCAAGGAGGCGCGGCACTGAGCGACCGCTGGCATGATAGTGTGGGTAAAAACCTGGCTTACGGTGAAGGCAGCACCAGTGGCTTTAATACTCAAGTCAGCCAAGGTATGAATGACATGCAAACGGCGGTTGACAGCGTGATTCAACAAACGGGTTGGACGATAGACCAATCAAAAGCTTACCTGCAAAGTGTCTATGGCGGCTTCGAGGGTGGCCTAGGAACAGGCAAAGGGGCATCGCAATTCAATTTGGGCGCCAGTGGCGGCGTGAAATGGTCTGATGATGAACGTACGGCTTACAGCAATATGAATGCCGAGCAAAAGCAGCAGCTTGAGCAAGCCACGCAGCAATACACCGAAGGGGCCAATGCCGTGACCAGTGCCGGCACGCAGGTGGACAATAAAGACACCCGAACGTCGGTTGAGCAGTTTGCGCATGATTTTGCAATTAATGCCAGCAACACCAAGTCTCTTGGTGTAAGTGCCATGCAAAGCCAATCGGACTTGAACGCCCTCTCGAATACTCAAACGCGCCTAAACTCTGGCAGTGCCAGCTTTACGGCCAACGCGATTCAAGGCTTCCAGAATTACTTGGAAAAAGACATAGGATTAAACCAACCAGACGTCCAACGCCTAATGACCGCTTACCAACCGGAAGATATTGCCGAGGCGAAAGAGCAATGGCAAGACTACACACGCACTGAAGAGTTCACCACCATGGCGGGACTCGATGGTGACACGGCGAAGATTGTGGCAACAATGGAGAAAGCGCATGAAACCACCACCCCAACCCAACAACCAGAACTGACACCCGAGCAAAACAACACGATGGAGAAAGGATGGGCTAGTACCGTCGATACCGTGGC
>NZ_JBFRSN010000035.1:0-1574 GCF_041473595.1 Vibrio sp. 10N.222.46.A1 | reverse complement strand
TTAGAGAGAGTTGGGGTTGAGTTTTGTTGTGCCATGAGGAGTTTCCTTTTTGTTTGAGTATCACTTTTATGGAGCCGCTTGGCTGTCCAGACCTCAAACAGGGTTCTTCTCTGCAGGGGCGCGAAGCGTTTATTTACCCTTGCAGAGAAGGTTCTGATTGAGGATGGTGAACAGTCTGCGAGCGCCATCCAGTGATGCGAGTCGAAAGGAAAATCGGCACATAAGAAAACAAGCCCTTACTCGAACTTAATTGAAGCCAGTGAAAGGCAATAAGGAGGCACGACGAAGCGCAGCTACGCAGTAGCGGAGGCGTTGGGTGATTGTTCGCAGTAACTTAATGTCACATCGAGCTTGCTCGATAACAGTGCCATAAGTTATCGCGAGAGGAGTGAAGCGACGGAATGAGCCGACCGAAGGGAGAACGCCCAATATTTAAGTTTAATACGTACTTTATAGATTGATTGGCGTTAGAAAAAGAACCGTCCGTACTCAATCTTCAAGGGTAAGTGTTCGAACGCGGTTCAAGTCAAATATCACAATAAATCTAAAGGGCTATTCGCCGTCTAGCCATTAACTCAATTAGCCTCCATCTTTTTGGTCAGGGAGAGTGGAAAGTGAAAAAGCTTGATGCAAAGAAACGCAGAGCATGGCAAAAGCTGCACTTGGCTGTTCATGTCGATACACCCGAAACCATGAGTGCGGAAGTCAGTTTTGTTGTGCCATGAGCCTCTAAAAAAGAAAGGTTGTCCCTCACTGAAACTCACCTCGAAAGAAGGTAATGCTTTGGGAAGAGAGTGGAGCAATAAATGAAGCGGAAAAGGCGCTAACGAGCGGTAAAACGAGTTTGAAATACTACAACGCTCAGATAGGTGAAATGATAGTAAATGTCAAAACTACAAACAAAAATTATAGCTCTGGCTATGCCAGTTAGAAGCCAACGGTTAGCCATAGACGATGTAGCTTTATCTCCAGGCAGATTTTATCAACACCACCACTTTGCCACACAACCCTTTATGCTTGAGCAGCTAATGAGAAAGTTGTGCGAGTTCGTCTGTATTCAATCCCGTGACATCCATAATGGTTTGTTGATCTAGACCATTAAGCATCATCTTACGCGCCATATCCTTGAGCGCTTCTTGGCGGCCACGTTGCTCGCCTTGTTGGCGCAATTGTTCTGCAATAGTCATAAGTGTTTCCTCGTGTTTCGGTACTGATGAGACCAGTGACGTAATTAACGCTTCTAGGTTACTTGTTTCACCCACTTGGAGTAGGTAGCTCATCAATGACTGTACTTGCTTATCTGTAGTGTAATCGGTGAAGAGCAATGTGACCAGAGGCTCAAGGAAATCCATGATATCGCGATGCCTAGCGTGCTTTTGTACAAGTTCAAGTAACGCGATACGGCGATGTTGCATTATCTCATCATCGGAGATAACAGTGACATCGACCAATGGAAAATCTTGAGTATAGAGAGCCTTAGCTATAAGAGGGTTAACGAACCCTTTTAACCAATTCATCTCATACGGGTAGGGCGAGACCTTACCATGGTAAAACTGCAACGGGATCACCAGAGG